>JAGRHK010000340.1 GCA_020444985.1 Candidatus Competibacteraceae bacterium | reverse complement strand
TCCTCGCACAAATACCCCGGCGATTTATTAATAAAACCATCATAAACAACAGCGACAATCCTACGACTTGAATTCATCCTGCGGACCGCTCGGATCGCTTTGCACATCGCCCAAAAAACTCACATTCTGAAACTTTCACGCCGGTCGACTTTTGAGGACATCCGCCATGCACTTTCACTATCAGCGTTCTTATCGCGGACCGATCCAGGCCGTCATCCTGGATTGGGCCGGCACCACTGTGGACTTCGGTTCACTGGCCCCGGTCGCGGCGTTCATCCGCCTGTTCGCCGCTCAGAACATTGACCTGAGTCTGGATGAAGCGCGCGGTCCCATGGGGACGGAGAAACGCGAGCATATTCGCCGTTTATGTGCACTGCCCCGAGTTGCCGCTGCCTGGCGCGAACAGCACGGCGCTCTTCCCGATGAGACAACCATTGACCGCCTCTATGAAGAATTTGTACCGATTCAGGTTGACGCTATCCGGGACTCGGCGCAACTGGTGCCCCGCTGTCGCGAGGTCGTCACTGCGCTGCGTGCGCGCGGTATTCGCATCGGCGCGAATACTGGCTATAGCCGAGAAATGCTGGATGCTCTGGCCGCCGCTGCTGATAAACAAGGTTACCGCCCGGAAAGCAGCGTTTGTGCGACCGAGGTTCCGCGCGGCCGGCCTTTTCCACATATGAGTCTGCAAAACGCCATTGAACTGGAAGTGGAAAACGTGCAGGCCTGCATCAAAGTGGATGACACCACGCCAGGCATTGAAGAGGGGCTGAATGCCGGGATGTGGACGATTGCGGTGGCAGTTTCCGGGAATGAAGTCGGGCTGTCCCAGCCGGACTGGGAAATCCTGTCTCCCAGTGCGCAACAGCAACGCCGGCATGCCGCCTATTCCCGGCTGCGCGCGAGCGGCGCACATTACGTCATTGATTCCATTGCCGACCTGCTGCCTTATGTTGAGTTGATCGAACGGCGGCTGGCGAACGGTGAGCAGCCTTGAAACAGGGATCACCGCAGTGAACAGGTTCCACCCACTACCGGACGGATTTCACCGCGCGCTTAGGCCCAAACTCAATAGCCCGACTATCATCCGCTATATCGCCACAAGCAATTGCTTAATATGAGATTTATCCCAGTATCCTTGAAACCCGCAGCCAAGATAGCCAGCAATGACAGCGCCCCCGCTTTTTACAGTTTGCTATTCGGACTCCGAGTCAATATTCTGAGAAGGTAGGCTGTTTCCTACCTGAAAACTGTCCGAACCATTGACCTTAATTTCTGGAGAGTACTATGGCGAATTTCACAGATTTACTCGGCTCGCTGATGCAGGCTGGAATGTCGGATTCCCGTTCAACCCGGATCACCAATGCCTTTGGCGGGTCAGGAAGCGGTGGCGGACTCAATGATCTGCTTGGCAGTCTTGGCCAGATGCTGGGCGGAGGAAAGGCCCAGACAAGCGGCGGCGGAAATTTGGGTAGTGGCGGAAATTTAGGCGGCGTCATCGGCTCCGTTCTTGAATCGCTTGGCTCCAACAAGGCGGTCGTCGGCGGGCTGGGCGCCCTGGTCGGCGCGGTTCTCGGCGGCGGAGGCAGCGCAACCCGTGGGGCGATTGGCGGGGGGTCTCTTGCCATGCTGGCCTCCCTCGCTTTTGCCGCTCTCAAGAATGCCGGCCAACAACCGCCTCCCCCTGCGGCCCTTATGGAAGACAGAACGCCTCAGCAAAACCAGAGGATCGAAGAAGACGCAATGACCATCGTCAAGGCCATGATCAACGCGGCCAAGGCCGATGGCCAGATTGATGACAAAGAAGTCGTTAAAATTACAGGAAAACTGAACGAAAATGGTCTGACTGATGAAGAGCGGGAATTTTTTACCGCAGAAATCAATCAGCCACTCGACCTGCAGGGACTGATCGCGTCAGCCCGGCACAGGCCGGAGCTGGCGGCGCAGATCTATGCCGCTTCACTGCTGGCCATTGAAGTGGATACCGATGCCGAGCGCCAATATTTGCAGGCCCTCGCCAGCGGTTTGCAGCTCCCGCCACAGTCGGTCGCCTATATCGAATCGACCCTCGGCGTTGCATAACTGTTGTCCGTGACACGGTAGCCCTTCTTCAGGGCGTCGCTGTAACTGAATCTACCCATATGACGACTCGGGCGATTTTCTCAAGCGTCCCGAGTCGGCTCACCATCGATCAGCCGCCCCCTGGAACCGCAGCAGATACCCACCTGTCGTATGTCGTTATGTTCGTTTTGCTCTCCAGATCACAAAGGACGATATGAACACCGACTTACCGACGTCATCCCTGACGAGTTCTTCAACCTCTCTGGATATCCGGGATCTGCTTGATGACCTGAATCAACGCATCTTGGGCCAGGAAATGTTGAATATCCGGCTTTTGGTCGCGCTGCTGGCCGATGGGCACCTCCTGGTTGAAGGCGCGCCTGGGTTGGCTAAAACCACCGCCATCAAGACCCTGGCCGGCGGACTGGAAGGCGACTTTCACCGTATCCAGTTCACCCCGGACCTGCTGCCGGCGGATCTGACCGGCACCGAGATTTACCGTCCCCAAGAGGCTTCCTTTCAATTTCAGCACGGCCCCATCTTTCATAACCTGTTATTAGCCGACGAAATCAACCGGGCGCCTGCGAAAGTGCAATCCGCCCTTCTGGAGGCTATGGCTGAGCGCCAGGTGACGGTGGGCCGCACCAGTTATCCGTTGCCCGACCTGTTCCTGGTGATGGCCACCCAAAACCCCATCGAGCAGGAAGGCACCTACCCATTGCCTGAAGCGCAACTGGACCGGTTTCTGCTCTACGTGCGTATTGGCTATCCCGATGCGCAAACAGAACACGCCATCTTGCGCCTGACGCGCGAACAGGCGCTGCAAAATACTGTAATCGCCAAAGCCCCTCCCCGAGTTTCTCAGCAACGGGTATTCGCGGCGCGGCGCGAAGCGCTGATGCTGAACCTGTCGCCTGCGCTGGAGTCGTACATCGTGGCTTTGGTAATGGCGACGCGCAATCCGACCCCCTATGGCGCAGAATTGTCCGACTG
>JAGRHK010000033.1 GCA_020444985.1 Candidatus Competibacteraceae bacterium | reverse complement strand
TTGCCCCGGTTGCAGGAGTAATGTTATTGCCCATGAGGGACTGTTCATATTGATGGATGACTGCCCTCAAATCACCTTCGCCAGCGCCTCAGCATACTGCTGTAAATCTGCTTCCGTCCGGGTCTCGGTCGCGCAAACCAGCAACGCATTGCCCAATTCAGGATAGGCATGGCGCAGATCGAATCCGCCGAGAATGCCGCGCCCCAGCAATCCCTCCAGCACTTCGCCAGCCGGGCGCGGCAATTTCAACACGGCTTCATGGAAGACCGGACGGTTAAACGCGGCGCTGACGCCTGGAATCGCCGTCAATTGCTCCATCAGGATCCGGGTGTTCGCATGACAAGAGGCCGCGACCTGCTCCAAGCCCTGCGGACCCAGCAATGACAAATACAACGTCGCGGCCGTGACCATCAGACCCTGATTCGTACAAATATTGGAAGTCGCCTTGGAGCGGCGGATGTGTTGCTCGCGGGCCTGCAAGGTCAGCGTGAAACCGGTTTTGCCTTCCAGATCGACCGTGCGCCCAACCAGCCGACCGGGCATCTGCCGCACCACCTCCTTCCGGCAACACAGGAACCCAAAATAAGGCCCCCCCGAATTGAGCGGCGAGCCGAGCGGCTGACCGTCGCCACAGGCAATGTCAGCGCCGGTGTGACCCCATTCGCCCGGCGGTTTGAGCACCGCCAGCGCCGTGGGATTAACCACCGCGACCGCCAACGCATCATGGCGGTGCGCCCAATCCGTCAGCGCATCAACCTCCTCCAGCACACCAAAGAAATTGGGTTGCGGGATCACCAGCGCTGCGAAATCCTGGCCGGCATACGGCGCCAGCGCCTCTTCCGGGGTATGACCGCCGGCTGGGTCGTAAGGCAGCTCCACCAACTCGATATCCTGATTATGGACAATCGCGCGCGCCGCTTGACGGTAGAAGGGGTGCAGCGTGCGCGGCATCAAGACCCGTTTCGATTTGGACTTCCGGTTAGCGCGCACCGCCATCAACAACGCCTCGGCCAGCGCCGACGCCCCGTCATACAACGAAGCGTTTGATATCGCCAAGCCGGTCAGACCAGCCATCATGCTTTGGTACTCGTAAAGTACTTGCAGCGTACCCTGGCTGGCTTCCGGCTGATAGGGCGTGTAGGCGCTATAAAATTCCCCGCGCCCAGCGATTTCCCAAACCGCTGCGGGAATATGGTGTTCATAAGCGCCAGCGCCCAGGAAACAGAGAAGTTGCGGAAGCGCTGCCGCCCGCTCGGCCATCAATCGGCTCACCTGCCACTCGCTCAGGGCGTCTGGCAGGGTCGGTAACGCCCCAATCCGCAGGGAAGACGGAATTTCCTCAAACAGGGCTTCAAGGGTCGGAACGTCAATTGCGTCCAGCATCGCCCGGACATCGTCCGGGGTATGAGGGATAAACGGCATGATAAAGCGCGCCTCCTTAGCCGGCTAACTTGGCGTTAGTCAATGAGCCTTCCTCGTCTTCGTCTTCGTCAATCGCAATCAGTTCGTAAGCCGCAGCGTCCAGCAAGCCTTCCAGGCCATCACTCGTCTTGATGCGGAGAATCCAGCCTTCCTCATAGGGATCTTCATTGATCAATTCCGGATTGTCCGCCAGCAATTCATTCACTTCGACAATCACGCCATCCACCGGACTGTATATATCCGAGGCTGCTTTAACCGATTCAACCACAGCGCAGCCTTCGGCAGTGGCGACCACCCGGCCAACTTCCGGCAATTCCACAAATACCAGATCGCCCAGCAGATGCTGAGCATGATCGGTGATGCCAACAGTCATGATGCCGTCTTCCTGAGAGCGCACCCATTCATGGGTCTCGGTATAATGCAATTCAGAAGGAATAGTGCTGCTCATCATCGACTCCTCAACAGGTTGGATCGAAATAGAAACGGTTGGGTTGGAAGCATGGGATTACGAAGGACGGGAAATAAAGGGCGGCTTGACGACTCGCGCTGACAGGCGCTTGCCGCGCACGTTGACCTGGCACTGTTCACCAACGCCGGTCGTTACCCGCGCCAGGGCAATCCCCCGATTCAGGGTCGGCGAGAATGCGCCGCTGGTCGTGACGCCAATTTCCTGGTTGCCAGCATGAACCGTCTGATGACTGCGCAATACGCCGCGCTCTTCCAGCACAAGACCGATGAAAGCTTGCGGCGCTCCGGCGGCGCGTTGCTGTTCCAGAGCGGCGCGGCCGATAAAATCACGATCCGGCGGTTGCCAGGCCACCGTCCAGCCCAGCCCGGAGACCAGCGGGGTCGTGGTTTCATCCATGTCGTTGCCATAGAGACTCATGCCAGCTTCGAGGCGCAGCGTATCGCGCGCGCCTAATCCGCAGGGGGCCACGCCCGCGTCCAATAATCGATCCCAAAGCGTCGGTGCATCCTGAGCAGACAGCATGATTTCCACGCCGTCTTCACCAGTGTAGCCGGTACGGGCGATGAATTCGCCGCCGCTTTCCACAGCGTGAAAGCGGCGACTGGCGCACACCGTTTGCCAGGTCTTAGCATCTAGGATCGCCTCCAGTTTCGCCAGGGCTTCCGGCCCCTGCACCGCCAGCATGGCCAAGTCGTCGCGTTCATGCCAAGCCGCATTAAAGCGTTCCGCTTGTGGCGCGATCCAGGTCAGGTCTTTATCGCGGGTCGCGGCGTTCAACACCAACCGGTAGCCGCTGTCGCCCTGGTCATAAACGATCAAATCGTCAATAACTCCGCCAGTATCATTCAACATGCAGGTATACAAGGCCTTGCCTGGGTAGAGCCGGGCGACATCGTTGGCCAGCAGATAGCGTAGCAGGGCGCGCGTGGCGTCAGGGTCGGGGAAATCGACAATCGTCATGTGCGAGACGTCGAACATCCCGGCGGCGTTGCGGACTTGATGATGCTCTTTGAGCTGGGAGCCGTAGTGCAGCGGCATGTCCCAGCCGCCGAAATCCACGAGCTTTGCCCCTAAGGCGAGATGACAGTGATAAAGCGGGGTGCGTTTAGCCATGCAAAGAAATCCTCAAGCAATGGATGGCGCATGTTAGCCTGAAATGGTCTGCTGGGGATACCGTAACAATACGCTTAAAAGCCCACTACCCTTTTCCCCAATCCCTCTCCTGCAAGCGAGTGAAAAGTGTCTCGTTATGGAATAGGTTTTGCGTGATCAGTTCCGTCCTACTACGCCGAAATTTGCCGCAGATTTTTGATGTCACGCAATGGCGGCGCGCCGAACAGACGATTATATTCGCGGCTGAATTGGGAAGGGCTTTCATAACCGACCTGGAATGCGGCATTGGAAGCCTCCAGATTCTCCATCAACATCAACCGTCGTGCTTCATTCAGGCGCAGCTTCTTCTGAAACTGCAAAGGCGTCATCGCCGTCAGTGCACGAAAATGCTGATGAAATGCGGAACTGCTCATCCCGATGCGGTTTGCCAAATCCGAGATCTGGAACGGTTTGTTGAAGTTATCTTTCAGCCAACCGATGGCGCGTGCGATCTGGTGGCCACGACTGCCCGCTGAAATCATTTGCCGCAAACGCGGCCCCTGGTCGCTCATCAACAGCCAGTAATCGATTTCCCGCTGGATAAGCGGGGCGAGAATCGGGATGTGTTGTGGGGCATCCAACAATTCAAGCAAACGCTGAACCGCAGCGACCAAGGGCGAAGAGAGACGGCTGACAGCCATCCCTCGGCAGGCCTGCTGGAAAAGAGTAGCTGGCAGGGTCGTATCCACCATCAGTTCAGAGAGGGCGTTTAAATCCAGTTCCAGGGTCAGCCCCGGGTAAGGTTTGTCTTGGCTCGCTTCAAGAATTTGCGCCACGACCGGCAGATCCACAGACGACAGCAGGAAACTTTGCGGGTCATACACATAAACATCCTCGCCGAGCATGATTCGTTTGACCCCTTGTCCGATCAGGCAAACATTGGGGGCAAGCATATAACTGGTTGGTTCGGTGGGCGCTTCCCAGCGGTGCAGGATCAAGCCAGGAATGGCCGTAGCGGCCTGATTTGTTCCCTCGGTCCAGCGCGCAATCCGCTCTGCGAAGGCGGGAGGCGTGATCGCGGACGCGCCGGAGTGTAGCGACGCAAAGTCATTCTGTTGGCGCATCAATTCCCCTCCCCCTTATGCCGATTTTCAGTTTTGATGAGATCTGTACGCATAGCAACTTGATCGCGCCTCTGGAGGATCAGGCAAAAACCTCGGAGGTAAAATTGGAATGCACCCTAGTGGAGAGCCTATCCACCTGGATGTAACCAATAAAACAACACCAGATTACCGAGCAGCGACAATAAGGCTATAGTACGCCAGAAACCGACCGGATTGCGTTCCAGCAAAGGGCGAATCGGGCGCTCGATAAATTCTGAATTCGGGTGACGTAAATCAAAAGGCAACTCTGTTTCGACCGCGTAACGACGCCTCGGATCAAGCCGTACCGCTTTTTCCAAAGCGCCATCTACCCAAACCGGCAAATCCGGTCGTTCATTTCGCGCCGACATATAGCGCAACCGCGCCATCCATTTTGCATTGATCTCCCGGCCTAGTCGTTCACCATAAGGCAAATGACCAGTCAGCAATTCATAGGCGATCACCCCAAAAGCGAATAGATCGGCGCTCGTTGTCGCTGGCGCACCAAGTAAAATTTCTGGGGCAACATAATTCTTAGTACCCAGTAGATCGCTTTGCATGATCGGCGAGGCTATTTCAGCGATCCCAGCAATCTTTGTCGAGCCGAAATCGATAATGCGTACAATGCCATGCTGATCGATGTGAATATTTTCCGGTTTCAAATCCCGATGCAACATGTCTAAACGGTGAAAAGCACGAATGCCACTGGCGATTTGTTCCAAAATCTCCCGCGCCTTAATCAAAGGCGGATGAGGATGATCGGCCATCCATTGTCTTAAAGTCTGACCATCCAAATATTCCAGGATGTGATAAAGGAAACGCCGTCGTTGTGTCGTCTCGATCACTTTTAACACATGAGGATTTTGAATACGCCGACCGACCCATTCTTCGTGGCGGAATCGTTCCAGATAGCCAGGATCATCCTCGAAATTCACAGAGGGAGTTTTTAAAGCAACGAGTTTTCCAGAATTCCCGTCGCGCGCCAAATAAAGCTGGCTGCGAGGGCTGCTATGAATTTCCCGCAGAATATGATAGCCATCCAGAACCATGCCGGGTTCTAAAGGTGGCGGAAATGGTAATTCGGTTAATTTCCGAAAAGTAGAATCAACATCTGGCGTCGGTAAATTATCGATGCAAAGCAATTGGCAACTGAGATTATCGGGACTACCCGCGATACGAGCGGCAGCAGTCAATGCGCGGCAAGCTGCATCAAGATTGTTGCAATTTTCAGCAATGAGTTGTTTGATATGCAGTGGCGGCACATATTCATGAATACCATCCGTGGTCAATAAATAACGGTCGCCAATTTCAACAGATAGGCTGCGATAATCGATTTCCAGGTGAGTATCAATGCCCAAAGCGCGATTCAGATAAACCCGTTGGGCACTGACCCAACTGTGGTGATCCCGTGTCAGCGGTTCTAGCGTAGCGCCACGCAATTGCCAGATGCGAGTATCGCCGATATGAAAGAGATGTGCGGTCGTTGATTTCAGCACCAGGGCACTGAAGGTGGTGACCATGCCTCGCGCTGGATCGTGCATCGACGCGCTTTGTCCACATAACCAACGATTCAAGGCGCTCAATACCCGCTCACCAGAATGGCGAACAGTCCAGGAATCTGGGGTGGCGAAATAATCGTTGAGAAAATTCTTGATGGCGTATTCGGCAGCCAAGCGAGCCAGTTCGCTGGAACTCATGCCATCCGCAATAGCGAATGCTGCACCTTTCAGCGTCAGTGTTTCACCTTCTGGAATCAATGCGCCATAAAAATCTTCATTGGCAGGTTT
Source organism: Candidatus Competibacteraceae bacterium (assembly GCA_020444985.1). Lineage (GTDB taxonomy): Bacteria > Pseudomonadota > Gammaproteobacteria > Competibacterales > Competibacteraceae > UBA2383. The sequence continues at coordinate 3,476 of JAGRHK010000033.1, read as the reverse complement.
AATACCTCGGTCGGAGAATTGACCGAGGCGAATTTCTAAGCTGCGACTCATGTCCTCATCAAGGATATTTTAGGTGACGTCGATCATCTGCACCGTACCATCCGGCATGATCTCGGCAATCTGACCGGCAGGCTCATCGAGTAGTTGGGTAATACCCAATATCACAATCGCTGAACAGGCTATCACCAGAAAGAAGGTCGAAGCATCTACAAAAGAGAGTACGGTGAGAAATAGAACTCCGCCGACATTGCCATAAGCACCGGTCATCCCTGCAATTTGACCGGTCAAGCGGCGCTTGATCAGTGGCACCATAGCAAATACCGCGCCTTCACCGGCTTGCACGAAGAAAGAACAAGCCATCGTGGTGATGACCGCAACAATCAATGGCCAGGAAGAGTTGATTTGGCTCATGGCGAAATAACCGACCGTCAAACCGAGCAATAAAATACTCAAGGTTTTTTTACGGCCAAAATGGTCGCTGATCAATCCACCACCAGGGCGTGCCGCTAGATTCATGAAAGCAAATCCGGAAGCAACCAAGCCCGCTTGAACCAGCGATAAATCGAAGGTGTCCTTGAAAAATAAAGGCAACATCGAAACAACCGCTAGCTCTGAACCGAAGGTGACAAGATAAGCCAAATTCAGTACCGCAACTTGCTTAAATTTATAGCGATGAAGTTCCGGCACGGGTTGAGTAAGCACTTCGCTATTTACATGAATGATCTTGTAAACATTGTAAGCAAATAAAGCAACTAAGGCGATATAGATGCCAATAGAAATATTCGCACTGAGTAAACCTAAATTTACTGGAGAGAGTTTCCAGGTTAGTAACGCCAAGGTCGCGTACATCGGGATATTCATGATGATGTACAGTATCAAATCGGCTTTACTGGTGACTTCCATGGCACCCATCTTCTTGGGTTTGAAGTAGGTCGATCCTTTGGGAGTATCACGTACCGACAGGTAGAAGATGCCTGAGTAAATCAGCGCGATAACACCGGTCAGCGCCAGTGCGTAACGCCAGCCGTCCGCGCCACCGAACATCAAGGCAATAGCCGGTAAGGTCAGCGCAGCGCCTGCCGAACCGAAATTTCCCCAACCGCCATAAATACCTTCTGCCAGTCCCACTTGCTTGGCGGGGAACCATTCGCTAATCAAACGGATACCAATCACGAAACCGGCTCCGACAAAACCAAGCAGAAAACGTGCAAGCGCCATTTGCTCGAAACTATTCGCTATGGCAAAGAAAAAACAGAGCACACTGGAGATGGCTAGCAGGCAGGTGTACATGATGCGTGGCCCGAAGCGATCAACCAACATGCCAATCACGATACGGGCGGGAATCGTCAAGGCGACATTGAGAATGAGCAAGGTTTTGACTTGTTGATCACTTAAATCAAGCGCATCACGGATTGAGGCCATTAATGGTGCATGATTGAACCAGACAAAAAAACTGATGAAAAAAGCGATCCAACCCAAGTGCAAGGTGCGGACATTACCGTTGAACGATAACAGATTGATTTTTGGGACGCTCACAAGATCACGCTCCAGAAGGATTAAAAGATGAAGCGCCTAATGCAAAAAACAAGCCTAATCAATATAATTATTTGTTTATACTATTAATATTCAAGAATATCATATCTGATTGTGTTGATTATTGTGGTGCGGCGCGCCATTTTAGATCCGAATTCATTGCACCACGAATGTTTTTGGTGCAACGCTGGAATTAAAAGGCTTCATGATTTTTGTGCATTCACTTAAAAATATATATTAAACAATAAGATGCGTTATAGGTATGATTATTGCTAATATCTTTGCCATGTTATGGTGTTGTGTATCCAACATCAGCCTCCATGCATGAATCGATATCAATTTTTCAAGCAATTGAGATGCTAAATACTATGAGAGAAAAACTCATTTTAATCGGCAATGGTATGGCCGGAATGCGGACAGTGGAAGAGTTATTAACAATCGCCCCAGATAGATTTGATATCACCGTATTCGGAGCAGAGTCGCACGGTAATTACAATCGAATCATGTTATCGCCGGTATTAGCCGGTGAGAAGACTATTGATCAAATCATGATCAACGATTTGGATTGGTATGCAGAAAAAGGGATTCAGCTGCATACGGGGCATCCCGTGGTCGAAATTCATCGCACACGACGTGTGGTTAAATCCGCCAACGGTACGGTAGCTTCTTACGACCGTCTTTTACTGGCAACGGGTTCTAATCCGTTTATCTTGCCACTTCCTGGTAATGATCTGCCGGGTGTTATCGGTTTCCGCGATATCCACGATGTGGACACGATGCTGGCGGCAGCACGCACCGGTAAAAATGCGGTGGTGATTGGCGGTGGCTTGCTCGGTTTGGAAGCCGCGAACGGTCTTATGAAACAGGGCATGCAAGTGACCGTGGTTCATGTGCTCGATACCTTGATGGAGCGGCAATTGGATCCGGCGGCTGCGGACATGCTGCGGATCAGCCTGGAAGAACGCGGTATGCGCTTTTTGATGGGGGCACAAACGGCGGCCTTATTGGGTGAGGATCAGGTGCGCGCCGTGCGCTTCAAGGACGGTCTGGAAATTCCCACGGATTTGGTGGTCATGGCAGTGGGCATTCGGCCCAATATCGAATTAGCCCAGCAGGCAGGCATCTATTGCGAACGCGGCATCGTCGTTAACGACACGATGCAAACGTATGACCCCAGGGTATACGCCGTCGGTGAGTGTGTGCAGCATCGTGGCCAGTGTTATGGCTTGGTAGCGCCGTTGTGGGAACAAGCCAAGGTCTGTGCCAACCACTTGGCGCGTTATGGCATCGGCCGCTATCAAGGCTCGGTGACCAGCACCAAACTCAAAGTGACCGGTATCGATCTGTTCTCCGCTGGCGATTTCAATGGTGGACCCGGTTGCGAAGAAGTGGTGCTGCGCGATCCAGCGCGGGGTGTTTACAAGAAGTTGGTGGTCAAGGAAAACCGGGTGCAGGGTGCGGTGCTCTACGGCGATACCATCGACGGCAGTTGGTATTTTCAATTACTCCGAGAAAATACCGACATCAGCGCGTTTCGTGAAACCGTGCTGTTCGGTCATGCCCACATGGCCGACTCGGGTCGTGAGGGTTTCAACGTGGCGACGATGGCCGATGACGCCGAAATTTGTGGTTGCAACGGCGTGTGCAAGGGCGCCATCGTCAAAGCGATTACCGACAAAAAACTGTTTACCCTTGATGAAGTGCGGGCGCATACCAAAGCGTCGGCTTCCTGCGGTTCCTGTACTGGGCTAGTTGAGCAAATTCTGGCCGCAACGGTGGGCACTATCGGCAAAACACCCGCCGAGAAAGCGATGTGCAAATGCACCGAATATGCGCATGACACCGTGCGTACTGTAATTCGTGAACAGCGCCTCACCAGTTTGCGTGCGGTGTTCGATTTCATGGAATGGAAAACGCCCGATGGCTGCCATTCCTGCCGCCCT
>JAGRHK010000339.1 GCA_020444985.1 Candidatus Competibacteraceae bacterium | reverse complement strand
CAGGCGTTGAAAACTTCTTCAGTGCCAGTGACGGTACAAATTGGCGGCAATATCACCAAAGGGTTGGGGGCAGGCGCTAATCCCGAAGTGGGCCGGCAGTCGGCGCAGGAAGACAGCGAACGCATCCGGGAGATCCTGCAGGGCGCGGACATGGTCTTCATCACTGCCGGCATGGGCGGCGGCACCGGAACCGGCGCGGCGCCGGTGGTGGCGGAGCTGGCCCGGGAGATGGGCATTCTGACCGTGGCGGTAGTGACGAAGCCGTTTCCGTTCGAAGGTAAGAAACGCATGGAAGTGGCAATGCGCGGCATCGCCGAACTGAGCAAGGCGGTCGATTCTCTGATTATCATTCCCAATGAGAAGTTACTGACAGTGCTGGGTAAAGCGGCCAGTTTGCTTGATGCTTTCAAGGCCGCCAATGACGTGCTGCTGGGCGCGGTGCAGGGGATTGCCGAACTGATTACTAATCCCGGCTTGATCAACGTCGACTTCGCTGATGTGCGCACCGTGATGTCGGAAATGGGCATGGCGATGATGGGCACTGGTCGCGCGGTTGGTGACGGACGCGCTCGAGAAGCTGCAGAATCAGCCATTAACAGTCCCTTGCTGGAGAATGTCAATCTATCTGGCGCCAAGGGGCTGCTGGTCAGCATCACGGGCGGCATGGATATGACCATTGGCGAATTTGAGGAAGTAGGGAATACCATCAAGGATCTGGCGTCCGATGACGCCAATGTGGTGGTCGGTACGACGATTGATCATGAAATGCAGAACGAGCTGCGGGTGACGATTGTCGCGACCGGCATTGGCTTGGGCGCTCCAGCGGCTAAATCGGCATCGGGACGTGAGCGCGGAGAATCGAGAATTCCGCATATTAATCTGGTGCGCGAACCGGATTCGCCGCGTGAACCGGCGCGGTCGCCGTCGACGCTACCCCGGGCCGTTGGGGATGGGTTGAATCCACAACGTAATACTAATACCGGTGAGGCTGATCTGGAATATCTGGATATTCCAGCGTTTTTGCGTCGTCAAGCGGAATAGCCGGTTGTCCCTTGTCCCCCGTTTTGTTCAGCCATGGTTGTGATAAAGATGCGACTATGGCTGGATCACCGTCTTTCGTAAAGACATCAAGCAAACCTGCATTCTGCGGCGCCCTATGCAAGCGACGAATCGCCAGGAAGGGCTGGAGGGTTCAGGTGGTGCAGGCCAGCTTGAAAGGCAATCATGATTTTGAAACATGATTTTTTCGTAAGTTAGCAACAAAAATCGTTGCGAAAGAGAAACAAAAGTTGCCGTGTCGCCACGCATTGTGGTAAATTCGTTGCAATGCATGAAGGTACATGCGACAGCAATCTGGCGTTACTGGCTGTCTGGGGTTCATTTAGTGGAGACTGTCGGCGTCCAGGGCGATCACTTGGCGATCACTTACAGCATCATGCTTCAGATCAATTGACGTATTGGGGAACCTAAGATGATTAGGCAGAGAACCTTGAAAAACGCTATTCGGGCAACGGGGGTCGGGCTCCATACCGGCGAAAAAGTCTATTTGACCTTGCGGCCAGCAGCGCCCGATGCCGGTATCCTCTTCCGGCGCGTCGATCTGCCTGAACCTGTGGAAATCAAGGCTTGTCCGCAACATGTTGGAGATACGCAACTTTCCACGTCGCTGGTCAAGGGAAAAACCCGCATTTCCACGGTCGAGCATCTGCTGTCGGCCTTTGCGGGGTTGGGCATCGACAATGCCTACGTTGATGTAAGCGCCGCTGAGGTGCCGATCATGGATGGCAGCGCCGGCCCTTTCGTCTTTTTAATTCAGTCCGCCGGCATTCAGGAACAGAATGCGCCCAAACGGTTTATTCGCATCAAGCGATCGGTGACGGTTAAGGACGACGACAAGCTAGCGCGATTTGACCCATTCGACGGTTTTAAGGTCGAGTTCACCATCGCCTTTGATCATCCGTTGTTCCGGGGGCGCAATCAAAACGCCGTGGTGGATTTCTCAACGACCTCCTTCGTCAAGGAAGTCAGTCGGGCGCGTACTTTTGGGTTCATGCGCGATATCGAGTACCTGCGCGAACAGCGGCTGGCGCTGGGCGGCACTCTGGATAACGCCATCGTGATGGATGATTACCGTATTCTCAATGAGGACGGGTTGCGCTACGAAGACGAATTCGTCAAGCATAAGATTCTGGACGCGATCGGCGATTTATATTTGCTGGGCCGCAGCCTGATTGGCGCCTTCAGCGGCTATAAATCCGGCCATGCGCTGAATAATCGTTTGTTGCGCACGTTATTGGCCGATCGCACTGCCTGGGAGGAAGTCACCTTCAGTGATGAACGACAAGCGCCGATTTCCTATCTGCAGCCTGCACAGGCAACACGCTGAACCGGTTCTAGCTATTTTCAATTTCCCCGTTTTTTAATGGCTTTCCGCGATTCGTTCGCGGGAAGCCGTTTTTTCTGGTGATGCGCATTTCAGCCCAAAGAGCGGCTATTGGGGTATCATTGCTCCCTGCCTGATCCATCATTTTGTGTTATATCAATTGCTGCCCCCGCCATGCTGAATCCCTCTTTGTGAGAGTCCTTGATGAATATTCTGAAAACCCTGTTTGGCAGCCGTAATGACCGCGTACTCCGTCGGATGCGCAAGGTCGTTACGACCATCAACGCCCTGGAATCGGGCATCGCCACCTTGAATGACGCCGATTTGCGCGCCAAGACCGAACAATTTAAAAACCGTTATGCTCAAGGCGAAACTCTGGATACGCTCTTGCCCGAAGCCTTTGCGGTCGTGCGCGAAGCCAGCAAACGCACCCTGGACATGCGCCATTTTGATGTGCAACTCATCGGCGGCATGGTGTTGCACGAAGGTAAGATTGCTGAAATGCGCACCGGCGAAGGTAAAACCCTGGTGGCGACCCTGGCGGTCTACTTGAATGCATTGACAGGCAAAGGCGTGCACGTCATCACCGTCAACGACTACCTGGCCCGCCGCGACGCGGACTGGATGGGGCAGATCTATCGCTTTCTCGGCATGACCGTTGGAGTCGTAATTGCCG
>JAGRHK010000338.1 GCA_020444985.1 Candidatus Competibacteraceae bacterium | reverse complement strand
CTCGGGCCGGGGAAAGTGCATGGCGCTCAAGCGGCGCTGTTCAGCCTGTTCTTCACGCTGTTGGCGACTCTCAGCCGTTTCTTCATATAACAGAACTGCTTCCCGGGCGGGTCTGCGCTGGTTGCTGAGCGCGCGAATGATTACCCTATATTCACTGAAATCGCGCTGAATGCGCAAGGTCTCACCCGGATGGACCGCCCGGGAGGGCTTGACCCGTTGGCCGCCGACATGCACCCGCCCCCCATTGACGGCCTCGGTCGCCAGTGCGCGGGTTTTGAAGAATCGCGCCGCCCACAACCATTTATCAAGCCGAATCCGGACATTTTCACTCGTCCCAAATTCATGCAGATCTTCGCGCACACCGGCCATGGTTGGGCCACCTACGCCTCGCCACCGTTGGGACGTTGCTGCGCTAAACGCTGTTCTTCTTCCGGCAGGGTAATGTTCAACTCCAGAACCTCACAGCCATCTTCGCGATCCAGATGCACTTTGATCTGGCTTTGATCGATGGGCACATATTTGCGCACAACCTCCAGCAATTCTTTTTTAAGCGTCGGCAAATAGTCGGGACTGTTACGTCGATTACCCCGCTCATGCGTCACAATGATTTGCAATCGTTCCTTGGCGAGCGCGGCGGATTTGCTGGGAGGCGCACGGAATATCGAGTCTAGCAAGCCCATGGCTCAACTCCCGCCAAACAGGCGCTGGAGAAAACCCTTTTTCTGAGCCGAGGTAAATCGATGCGGCAAATCCTTCCCAAGAAAACGATCAACCAGATCACTATAGGCCGCGCCTGCCTCACTACTATCTTCCAAAATCACTGGAACCCCAGCATTCGAAGATTGCAGCACGGTCTGCGATTCCGGGATGACGCCCAACAGGGGAATGCCCAGTATTTCCAACACATCGTTCACGCTCAGCATATCGCCTCGATCTGCGCGTTCCGGCGCATAGCGAGCCAACACCAGGTACTCCTTGACCGGCTCATCGCCTTGTTCAGCGCGTAGCGACTTACTGGCCAGAATGCCGAGAATCCGGTCGGAATCGCGCACCGACGAAACTTCCGGATTGGTCACGACCAACGCCTGATCAGCAAAATACAGCGCCATCAATGCGCCGCGTTCGATGCCCGCTGGCGAATCGCACACGATATAATCGAATCCCGCTTTGAGTTCGTTCAGCACCCGTTCTACGCCCTCCTTGGTCAGCGCTTCCTTGTCGCGGGTCTGCGAAGCCGGCAGGATGTACAGATTTTCTACACGCTTGTCGCGAATCAGCGCCTGGTTGAGGTTGGCTTCGTTATTGATGACATTCACAAAGTCATATACCACGCGCCGTTCACAACCCATGATCAAATCCAGATTCCGCAGCCCCACATCGAAGTCGATGACCACGGTCCGATAGCCACGCTGAGCCAGACCAGTCGCGAAGCTTGCGCTGGTCGTTGTCTTGCCCACGCCTCCCTTACCGGAGGTCACCACGATAATGGTTGCCAAGCGATTATCCTGCGTTAAAGTTGTATGGCATGATCGAACAATTGACGAACCTGACTTGATTTCATGACGACATGGTTGATTAGCGATTGAGATGTTCGATAATCAGTCGGTCTTCCACAAGATGAATCTGCGTGGCCTTGCCCCGGTCAGTGGGATCAATCTGTTCGCTGATTTGATAGCGGCCAGCGATGGAAACCAGTTCTGCCTCCAGGCTCTGACAAAAAATTCGCGTTTCGATAGCCCCCCTGACCCCAGCCAGCGCTCGTCCGCGCAACGCCCCGTAAATATGAATGTTGCCATCGGCGATGACCTCGGCTCCGGCGCTGACGGCTCCCACAACAATCAGATCACCTTCTGCAGCGTAAATTTGCTGGCCGGACCGAATAGGATGGTTCACGATCCGACTCCGCATCGCTTCAGTGCGTTCGGGTTTCTTGCCGTTATTGGCAGGGCGGCTTTCCGGCAGCGCCGGCAGGCCAGCCAGCCGGGCTGCGGCCTGCTGCATCGGCGTTCCATTGCGAATCCCAACCGGCACCATGCCGTGGGCGCGTAATAGCTCGTACAAGCCATTAAAATCCAGACCTTCTGGCGAGTCAGTCATCCCCTCCAGGTCAATCACGACCGGAGTATTATTGAAGAAACTGGGCGCTTGCTTGATTTTCTCCGCCAGATGTCGTTCGAGGGCTGCTCGATCCAGTTGAAAGAGGTGCAAAACCGTAAGCGTGAACAGGCTGCCCTTGAGTGTAAAGGGTGGCGCTTCTTCACCGGTGAAATGAAGGGATCGCAGCAACATGATGGTGCGAGAGACCTCAAACTAAACGCTTAAATTAATCAGGGATCATTCTACACACGTCCATCCGCGCAAGGAAATAGTCCCCTGCGCGAACCAGGCGAGCGACTAATGGTCGTGGCCATGCGCATGCGCGTGCCGATGGGCCAATTCCTGAGCGGTTGCCTCTCGCACTTCCAGCAATTCAACTTCAAAATTCAGCGTCTTGCCCGCCAGTGGATGATTCGCATCCAGCATGACGCCCTGGTCGTTCGCGCTTAGCACTGTGAAATTCATGGTTCCCTGCGGACCTTCAGCCTGAACGCGCATACCGGCCTGGATATCTTCACCCGGAGGAAACTGGTCGCGCGGCGCTTCGAAGACTCCTTGTGGATCGTATTCGCCGTAAGCATCGGCTGGCGATACCTGTACCGATCCGCTGAAACCCGCCTCGCGCCCTTCAAGCGCAGATTCCAGACCTTGAATAATATGGCCATGACCATGGAGATACGCCAGCGGGTCGCGCCCACGACTAGAGTCAAGGAGCAGACCATGGTCGTCGGTCAACGTATAGTGCAGGGATACGACTCGGTCTTGAGTTGCCTTCATTCGTTCCTCTCGAGAAATTAGCCAGAGCAGATTTTGGATAAAGCATTTTCTACTATAGATGATCTTGTCAGGGTCTGCGCGAGAAGTGTATGCCTGACTCTCGGAATATCCAGTTTTGTTTCTGGCGAGATACGCACCGCCTTCTATAATAAGCAAGGCAATCTGGATGGTCGCCCTCCGGTTCTGGC
>JAGRHK010000337.1 GCA_020444985.1 Candidatus Competibacteraceae bacterium | reverse complement strand
GATCAGAAGAGGGTCGAGTAGGATAAGAGTGTAGATCTGCAGGGGCTCCCGATGAGCGAGGTGGAAACCGCGTACTATTTGCGCTTGCAGGCGCAGGACCGGCCGGGCGTTCTTGCCGATATCACCCGCATCCTTGCCGACCGCGATATCAGCATCGAAGCACTGGTGCAGAAAGAGCCAGCGCCGGGCGCCAGCGATGTGCCCATCATCCTGTTGACCTATGAAGTTCAGGAAAAATGGATGAATGAAGCCATCGCCGCCATCGAGGCGCTGGATGCGATCTACGCTCCGGTCATGCGCATTCGTTTGGAGCATTTAGGTTTTGATTGATGCGGGTTGATCTTGGGAGTCTGTCGGCGGGTGATTTACGCACTGTCGCCGGCAGGCTCCCCCTATCATCAATTCAGAGGGTTTTTACGCCTCTGGGGTCTTCCTCACCCGCCTTGAACCGATGGCGGGTCAGACGTTTCCCGCCATTCCTCCGCGAGGAGTCGCGTCTGGAGCGCTTGATTAACCAGTTGTCCGATGCGCTCCAGAAACAGCGTTCCCACGCCGGCATGAAAACGGTGAGCGTCGCCGCTGCCCACCGCCAGCAGGCCCCGCCATTGTCCGTTGTCCAGGGGAATGAGCGCCGCCGACACGGCATGGCAGGCGCTATCGCCAAACAGCGCATCCGCTTGTTCCAGACTGAGCGGGCCACACTGAGGACGCCCCGCGCGAAAAACCCCTTCAAACAGCCCCACCACGTCCGGACGCAGCCATTCTCCAATCGCGCTTAAATTCGCTGTATGTGGCGTTGCCAGGCAGAGGGCGACACAATCCGCCTTGAACTCATCGCGCAAGATCGCCTTGATGCCGTGCAGCAATTCATCAAGGCCGCCGCGCGCATCCAGCAGACCCAACGCCAGTCGCTGCACCCGTCCCGCTAATCGGTCATTATCGCGAGCAATATCAACCAACTCTATTAATTTATCGTGCAGACGTTGCACGTGTTCGCGCAGCAAGCGGTTCTGGTATTCCAGCAGGGATACTGCAGGCCAGCAGGGATGCGGTATCCGCAGACTCTCGACTAGTTCGGGATGGCGAGTGAAAAACTCGGGATGATCGCGCAACCAAGCGACCGTCTTTTCCTCAGAATCCGCTATTTCCAGCGATTCCGAAGAATCCGCCATTTCCAGTGATTCCGATATTTCCTGTTCCTCGTTCACAGTTCGATCCACCCTTCAAATATGGTTGTCGCCGGTCCAGTCATCAGTACCGATTCGCCCTCGCCAGCCCAGTGAATCTCTAATGCCCCGCCCGGCAGTTCGACGCGGACATTGGGAGAGAGCTGGCCCCATAGCCGCCCGACCACAACAGCCGCGCAAGCGCCGCTGCCACAGGCCAGGGTTTCGCCAGCGCCGCGTTCGAACACGCGCAGGCGGATATGGTCCGGGGCGATGATTTGCATAAAACCCACATTCACGCGCTGGGGAAAACGCTCATGCCTTTCCAGCAATGCTCCCAGGCGTGCGACGGGGGCTTGATCCACATCGTTGACCATCAAGACCGCATGGGGGTTACCCATCGACGCCACGCCAATCTCCAGTTCCATGCCATCAACAGCGATGGGGTAGCGCAGAGCGCGCTCAGTGGCGATAAAAGGCGCATCCGACGGTTCCAGTCGCGGGCGCCCCATGTCCACTCTGACGCGATGATCCGGTAAAAGATGTAGTTGCAATAAACCAGCCAGAGTTTCAATCCACAGTCCATTCTTGTTAGTCAGCCCCTGATCGTGAACAAAACGCGCGAAACAGCGAGCGCCATTGCCACATTGTTCGACTTCGCCGCCATCCGCATTGAAAATGCGGTAGCGAAAATCGGCATCCGCGCGCTGTGATGCTTCCGCTAGAAGTATTTGGTCGCAGCCAATGCCAAAGCGGCGGTCGGCCAACCGGCGAATTTGCGCGGATTCCAGCGCCACTGTTTGGCGAATGCCGTCAATCACCACGAAATCGTTGCCAAGTCCCTGCATTTTGGTGAAATGGAGTTTCATGATAAAAATTCAACCGTGACTACACGAAAACTTCTGCACAGGCGGGGTGGCTCAAAAAGCGAGCCGGGCTGGCGGTCAGTCCATAAGCGCCGGATTGAAATACTACGATCAAATCGCCAACCCCAGCTTTAGCCAACTCCATGCGATCTGCCAGAATGTCGAGCGGCGTGCATAACGGTCCTACCACCGACACGACTTCCCGCGCATCGCCAACGACCCGGTTACCCACCACAACTGGATAATTTTTGCGCACAACCTGGCCAAAATTGCCTGATGCCGCCAGATGATGGTGCAGCCCGCCATTCGTCACCAGAAAGGTCTGGCCGCGCGACACCTTGCGATCAATGACTTCGGCGACGTAGATGCCGGCTTCGCCAACCAGATAACGGCCCAGTTCCAATACGACATGGGCTTCTGGCAATTGCGCTGTGACCGTGGGCAGCCAGCGATCCAGGTTGGCCGCAACCGGCTCCAGATCCAGCGGCGTATCCCCCGGAAAGTAGGGGATGCCAAACCCGCCGCCGATGTTCAACATCCGCACTGGCGCGGGCGCATCCGCCGCCAGTCGCAGCGCCAGCTCGAAGGTGCGATCATGGGCGTCGATCAGCGCTTCCGCGCGCAGATTCTGTGAACCGCTGAAGATGTGAAAACCGCGAAAATTCAGGTCCAGTTGACCGATTCGTTGCAGTAGCGATGGGACTTGCTCAGCGTCCACCCCGAATGGCTTGGGGCCGCCGCTCATTTTCATCCCGGAAGCCTTGAGTTCGAAATCCGGATTGACCCGCACCGCGACCCGGGGTTGTCGGCCCAGTTCATGTCCCACACGCGCCACATTTTCCAGCTCTCCAGCCGACTCCAGATTGATGGTGATGCCTGCGGCAATGGCCGCCGTCAATTCAGGCAGACGTTTGCCAGGGCCAGCAAAACTGATTTCAGCCGGGTCCATGCCGGTATCCAGCGCAACGGATAGCTCGCCCAGCGAAGCAACATCCAGGCCATCCACCAGGCCCGCCAGATGTTGCGTCACG
>JAGRHK010000336.1 GCA_020444985.1 Candidatus Competibacteraceae bacterium | reverse complement strand
CCAACCCACAGGTGGTAGCACCCGCCTTCAACCCGGACACTCCTGCCGGGACGCCATCACTCTTTCCTCTCCTCTTCGTGACGATTGCCTGTGGCGCCATCTCCGGCTTTCACTCTCTGGTGGGTTCCGGCACCACCGCCAAGCAGATCGACAAAGAAACCGACGAGCGTCTGGTCGGCTACGGCGGCGCGGTTGGCGAAGGTATGCTGGCATTGGCGGCGATCATCGCCGTCTCGGCCGGTTTCGCCTCCTTGGGTGATTGGCAGGCGGTGTACACCAAGTTTGGTGCCGGTGGTATCACCGCCTTTGTTGAGGGTGGTGCGGCTATCGTTTCCAACGGCCTAGGCTTCTCGCACGAATTTGCCGCCACCTTGCTGGCGGTGATGGCGATTCTGTTCGCGGGCACCACCATGGACACCGGGGTACGCTTGCAACGCTACATCGTTCAAGAATGGGGCAACATCTATAACATCCCCATTTTGACCAATAATTTCGTCGCTACACTGATCGCCGTCGGTGCCTGTATTGCCTTGGCCTTTGGCGCGGGCGGAGCCAGTGGTGCCGGTGGCATGATCATCTGGCCGCTGTTTGGCACCACCAATCAATTGCTGGCCGGACTGACGCTGTTGGTAGTCAGCCTGATTCTGCTCAAGTTAGGCCGTCCGGTGTGGTTTACCCTCTTGCCCATGGCCTTTCTCCTACTCGTAACTATCCTCGCCTTGCTCATCCAACTCTGGCATTTCTTCAGCATCGGCAACTGGTTGTTGGTGGTCATGGATATTCTGATCCTGATTGCCGCCACCATGGTCGCACTGGAAGCCATGGGCGCCTTCATGCGCGAGCGTCAGCGCTTGGCCGCCACAGCGCGTGGAGCGGAATAAGTGGACTTTGAGCGGCTACGCACGATCTGGCATCAAGCGGAAGCCTTGGCACGCGAGTTTTACATCGCCCCCTACCGGGGGGCATTCGCCCAAGCCCAGCGCGATGAGGACGATCTATTCATGCTGTTCGTGTTCTCGGAGATGCTGGGCGTGCCCAACCCCGCAACCTATTACACCCTGGAATTGCAACCGCTGCTGCTAGAACGCTTTCATGAATGGCACCAGCGCATGGGGATGGAACACTCGCCGCTCGATCACTTCAAGTGCTGCTAAACGATGCAAGATCTTCTTGAACGACGGATTCTCTTCGTCGGTGGCAAAGGCGGCGTCGGCAAGACTACCACCGCAGCGGCTCTTGCATTATTAGCTGCCGAGCAGGGGCGCCGGGTTCTGGTGGTTTCCACCGACCCGGCGCACTCACTCGGAGATATTTTCGCCCGCACCCTCAACGACGGTGAGACTGCCCTCGCCGCTAATTTATGGGGTTTGGAGATCGATCCCGACCTTGCCGCCGAGCGCTATATCCACACGGTTCAACGCAATATGCGCGATATGGTCAATCCGGCGATGTACGGCGAAATCCGACGTCAGATGCATCTGGCGCGACTGGCGCCGGGCACCGTGGAAGCCGCCTTGCTGGAGCGGGTCTCGACGCTGATCGCCGAGGCGCGGGAACGCTTCGATCTGCTGATCTTCGATACCGCACCCACCGGCCATACCCTCCGCTTACTCTCACTGCCCGAGATCATGGCGGCCTGGACCGATGGCTTGCTGAAACACCAGGAACACGCCAGCAAACTGGGACAAGCGCTGGAGCGACTGGGAGGACGTCGTAGCGGCGAGCAACACGACGATCTGCGCTTTTTTGAGCGCGAAGACCCTCCCAAGCAAGATCGCAACAGTCGTATCCGTGAAATTCTGCTGGAGCGACGACGCAAGTTTCATCAAGCACGACGGCTGATGCTGGATGCGGAACACACGGCATTTATTCTGGTGCTGAATGCGGAAAAACTGCCCATTCTGGAAAGCAAAAAGGCTTTAGCGATTTTGCGAGAATTCAAAGTCCCGGTAGCGGCTTTGGTAGTCAATCGGGTGCTGCCGCTAGAAGCAGAAGGCACGTTCCTGGAAAATCGCCGTCGTCAGGAAGCCGCATATCTGGCCGAAATTGAGCGAGATTTCGCATCATTACGACGCATCTATCTGCCACTACTCCCGCACGACGTGCACGGGATCGATACCTTGAAGTTGATCGGGCAGCGATTGATCACCGAAATAAAGCCGCAAAGTCCAACTTGGAACTACTAGATGGCGAGGTATTTGCCCTAACACAGCCACGGCTTGTTCAGCTCATATTGACCGGGCCGTACTGACTTCATCATGTCCCGATTATCCCTACCTATTGTCTGCTTTAATGAGAATTAATCCTATTAAGCCATCAAGTTACAGGAAAGCGGCACAATAGGTGCCTTCTTCGGCCCAGAGCAAAAACTTCCCTTACCCCCTGAATTTGAGAGGTTATCGCATGGGCTTACCTACTCCTGAACGCCAAGACCCGCATCGGGCGCATCGTCGAGCGACCACTGAGCATCTGTCGCGCCACCCAGCACAAGATCCTCACGCGCTTTCTCTCAGCGCAGCCGGTACTCTGCGCCGATCTGCAACGCTTGCCAGGATTGGGCGAACCCTGAGCGCTGTGCCGCTGCTCGGGTTATCGCTATTCGCCAACGCGCCGGCATCCGCTGATCAGCCCTCTTCGCCCGCAGCGATCTTGTCCGCCGACAATGACGCGCTCACCACCACTATCGCGGTGCTCATCGGCGCGCATAATTTCGCGCTGCCTCTGTCATTTGTCCCTGACCCGATCATTGGCATCCCCGCCCAAGCGGTGACCTTCGGAACCAATCTTGGTTTGAAAAACGTCCAGGCCATCTTCAACACGCCAAGCGACTGGGAGAGTTCACCCAACTCCGCTGACCAATGCGCCTACGACTTTGATCTGCCCCGATCCGCCGCCAGCTACAGCAATCTTCTCGGCCTGGTCAACACCAAAACGGTTCCCGAGCAATGGGGCGATCTCACGCGCTTCGGCCCCCCGGTTCAAGTCGCGCATGCGAATACCGATGTCGAGGTCAGCGTCGCCAACGCGCACATCGTCCCCGGCCAGCAGACCCCGCAACGCGTGAGCCTGCCT
>JAGRHK010000335.1 GCA_020444985.1 Candidatus Competibacteraceae bacterium | reverse complement strand
AAAGTGGACTCCTCCCAGCCATAAATGCCCAGTATGCGGGTCAGACCGCGCATGTCATTAACGCGCGGCGGGTAGAGATTGCGAATGACTGTTTTCGGAGGCCAGGGATTTTGGCGGTTGCGCCACAGAGCGGCGACGTCCGGGTGCGCGTTCAGGAAATCCGGGTCAGGTGGGAAATCACCAGGTCCTTCGGTCGAGTGCAGGGCTACCGTCTGTCCGGCCTGGTGGAGAGCCAGCGCCAGCTCGCGGTTAACCAGCGCCAAGCTATAGCTGCTGTCGAACGGTCCTTCGATCTGATACTGCATCGGAGCGGTAGCCGCACTGTCTCGTGGCGAGGAAGCGTTAGAGCGCGGGGAAGGAACGGCAATATCCAGTTGACTGAGGAAATTCACGAGCTGCCCACGCAGCGTCTCAAAAGTAAAGCGTTGCAGATTGCGACGCTGAGAGCGGATGACCCGTCGGCGGAATTCGCGATGTTCCGCCAACAATTTGAGGCAAGCCGCCATTTCCGGTAAGCGTTTTTCCGTGAATAAAATTCCTGATGCGCCCAGGGTATGACTGACATTGCTGGTATCCAGCGCGACAACAGGCGTGTCGAAACACATCGCCTCAATCAGCGGCATGCCAAAACCTTCATGCTCACTGAGGCAGACAAAGACATCTGCCGCCCGGTAATAACCATAGAGCTGCTCACTGCTCACCTTGCCGGGCAACTCCACATCGTTATGCAGGCGATGCTCGGCAATACACGCCCGGAGCCGGTTTTCGTAATCGATGGAGTTGACGCCGCCGACCAGCATCAGCTTCGCCGGTAGACGATACATGCGTTTGAAATGCGAAAATAGTTCAATCAGTTCATGCTGTTGCTTGTTTTCGATGATGCGTCCGACGAACAGCAGATTAAAGGTCTGTTGATGGCGCCAGACTGTGTCAGCATCCCAAGGGGCGGTGAGATTTTTCTCCAGATCAACCAATAGCGGAATCGTGACAACCGGGGCATAGCGACAGTCGATCAGTTCCGCAGAGTTGTACGCGGAATCACCAATAGCGCCGACAAATCGGGCAGCGCCATCCGCCAGTTGTTTTCTACCCAGTTCGGCGAACTGGCGCATGTGAGAGCCTTCCGGGAAAAATTCCGCCGGGGTGATATTGTGATACACCAAAATCTTGACCGCATCCTGTTGGCCGACCCAGTCCCAGGTTGTTGTGCCCATCGAATGATGCACGAGGAGAACCTGGTCCGGCTGGCTGCGGTAATCGCGGTAATTCCTGATGATGTCTTGAAGATCTGCTGGAACTTCGCCGCTGAAAATCTCGGAACGGAAACCCAGCGACTGGAGTATCTTGCGCGTCAGCAATGCGCCATTGGTGATGCCATCGCCAACATCGCAACTGGGGCAAAATTGGTGGATCGCGGTAGGGATCAACGCCATGAGGACGGTTTGCGCGTGGAAGCGGCGGTTGATGCGGCGGTTGATGGTGGGGCGATCGAGGATCGCTGGCTTGCCTTAGCCGCGCCGCTCACCGGGGTTGCTGCAAGTTGGCGGATATCCTGTTGCAATTGTTCCAACAGGTCGTTGATCTGATCAATGTCGCTGCGCTCGGCAGCCGTGCGTTGTTGTTGATCTAGGTGATAAAGGGTATAGGCTTCAAAGCGTTGCCAGTTTTTGATCAGCAGGGGCAAACGGATGAGAGCATTAAGCCAGGCAATACCGTAGCCAATAACCGGCAGGCGGCAGGCGGTTTGTACGATGAAGGGCGTGGTCAGACCGCGAATGCGCACCCCATGGCTCCGACCCTCGCGGGAGAAGCGCAAACGCCCCAGTATTTCGGTTTTGGTGTAGTCGCCGCTGCGCAATTTACCCAGGAAATTGTCCAGGCCGGATGGGTCGGGATCCCGTCGCAACACGCCCCGATAGGCGCTGACGATAAAGGCTTTGTCATGGTAATCGAGAAAATCGCGCAGCGCGTAGGCGGGTTGTTGCGGCAAAATCGCCATGTCGATAGCGCGGGGTGGCGTGCGGCGGAAAGCAGGATTTGTAGAGTTAGGGATGGATCCGCTGGCCTGCGTTTGCGCCAATTCATCACGAATCCGCTGCAGCAGTTGATTGACATCAATATCTGGGTTATTCGCAGCAATCATGATGAATAAAGGCTCATGAGCAGGTCATCGATAGCGTATTCCGGCAGCTTGCCGACCAGGCGTCGCAACTTATGGTGATCGCCGATCAAGCAGTGAATTTCGTTGGCGCGGACAAAAGCAGGGTTGACGCGCACCTCGATGGTATAACCGGCGATTTGGTTCATGCGTTGGATGATCTCGCCGAGTGATCGGCCTGCGCCCGAGCAGATATTCACCGTTTCTCCGACCACATCGCTGTCCAGCAATCGCCGATAAGCTTCCACGACCAGGCGGATATCGGAAAAATCGCGGATCACGTCCAGGTTGCCCAGCTCGATGACCGGCTGTCGCTGGCGGTAGTGGCTGACGATTTTGGGGATCAGGAAGCGTTCGTTTTGACCAGGGCCGGTGTAGTTGAAGGGGCGGCTGATCAGAATGGGCAACCGATCCTGATAAGTCCGCGCCAAGTGTTCCATCGCCAGCTTGCTCATGGCGTAGTGAGTGACCGGCGCTGGACAAAGGGTTTCGTCGATCACTTCCACGGTGGGATTGCCATAGACGTTGGCGCTACTGGCGATGAGCACTTTGCGCGGGCGCAACGCAACCGCCAGGATGGCGTCAAGCAGGTTCTGCGTGCCAAACAGGTTGGTCTGATAGATTTCCAGCGCATCGCCGTGGGGAACAAAGGTAATGGCGGCGAGGTGAACAATGTAGTCAGGTTGGACGGCTTCCAGAACGGCGCGTAATTGCTCGGGATGGGCGAGGTCGGCGCCAAGATCGCTCGCGTTCACTGCCGGTCCGCGATCCAGACCCACGACTCGCCAGCCTGCAGCTTGCAAATGGGCGCGCAAATGGCGCCCCGTAAACCCGCGCGCGCCGGTAATCAGAACCGTCTTAGAACGAGAATCCACGCCGGTTTCTCCGCAGATCGGCCTCGACCATGAGACGGCATAATTCACT
>JAGRHK010000334.1 GCA_020444985.1 Candidatus Competibacteraceae bacterium | reverse complement strand
CCGCTCTTTCAGGCGGCTTTGCAGGAAGCAGGCTTAGTCCCTGGAGTCAACCTGACCATCATACCCCACACTTTCGATAGCGGACCTTTCATTCGTGGGGAGGTGGAGGCGATGACGGCTTTCCTGAGCAATGAGCCGTTCTATTTGCAGCAAAAAGGCGTGCCCTTCCAGATTATTGAACTGACGAGCTACATGCCGGACCAGGGGGATGACTATCTGTTTACCTCGACAACGCAGGCGAACGCTCATCCGCAACAGGTTCACGCTTTTATTGAAGCCAGTAACGCCGGATGGCGCTACGCTCTGGATCACCCTGATGAAATCATCGATTTGATCCTGGAGCATTATTCCCAGCACAAGAGTCGGGAGGCCTTGCGCTATGAGGCGGAGAAGACTCGGCAATTGGTGATGCCGCGCTTCATGCCGGTGGGCTCTATCGCGGTCGAACGCCTCGATTTGGCGGCCAACGCCTTGTTGCGCACGGGTCAGCAAGGGAATTTACAGAATTTGTCAGGATTTCTGTTCCAGGAAGGCCGGGTGGCCGCCGCATCGACCAAGGCCGCTGCTACGCTGATGCTCACCCCGCAGGAGCAGACCTGGTTGAAACAGCGTCGTCGCGTTATGTTCCAGGTGGATGACAACTTTGCCCCGTATACCTTTGTCAACCCTACCGGCGAGGTGAACGGAATCGTCGTCGATCTGGTGCGCGCCATGGCCGATGCCGTTAGTCTGGACATCGCAATGGTCCCGACGCCATTTAGTGAGATGGTCAAAGCCCAGAAATCGCCTGGACTCTACGGTTACATTAATTTCAATGCCCATTTTTCGAAAACGCCTGATGCGTTCCTGAGTATTGAGAGCCCCTTTCCCGCAACGCAAGCCTTGTTTACGCCTGAACCGGATCGGTTTACCGCTAAAACGATCGAGGCTATTCAAAATAAGCGCGTCATGTTCCAGGAAGGCATGGATCCTGTGAGTTTCGGGTTTCCCCGCACGGGAAACCAGTACCTTTATGTTCGCGACCCGGCGCTGGCGTTTGTTTGGCTGCTGAATGGCAAAGCGGATGGCTATTTCGATAATTTCGCCCATATCCAATGGCATATGCACGAAAAATCCATGCCTGAGCTGACGGCGCTCTATATCGCCAACCGCTTTCCCGAGGCGCTGTTTGCCGTCTTCAAAGACTATCCCGAGTTGCATGGCATTCTGAAAAAAGCCTATCACCATGTGATGCCAATGATTCCCTCCCTGCTGCAAAGATGGCAGATCAAACACCATGAAAGCGCTGGACTCTTCCTTAACGATGAAGAGCGTTCCTGGCTAGAGCGACATCCGGTGATTCGCTATGCCGTGGACCCGGATTGGGCGCCGGTTGAATTCGTCGACCAACAGGGCCAATCCGCCGGCATCACTTCAGAGTATCTTCAGCGTCTGGAAGAATTGCTGGGGGTTCGCTTTGTGGCGATTCCGGTCGCGATCTGGGCCGAAGCTGTGCAAAAGCTCGATAGCCGGCAAATTGACCTGTTGCCGGCCATTGTCCAAACGACAAACCGCCAACAACATTTTCGGTTTACCACACCCTACCTCACGTTTCCGGTAGCAATTTTTGCGCCGGCCGATGCGCCCTTTCTCGGAAGTCTGGAAGCCCTGGCTGGTAAACAAGTCGCCGTTGTAGGCGATTACGCCATTCGTGAATGGCTGCGACAGGATCACCCGGCGATCCGCCTGATACCAGTAGCGACGACCGCCGCAGCCTTGCGCGAGGTGGCTGAACGGCGGGTCGACGCCTTTGTTGACAACCTGGTTACAGTCAGTCACGCCATCGGTCGCCAAGGACTGCTTGAGGTGCGGATGGCTGGAAACACGCCTTATGAAATCGCCCTGAGCATGGCCGTACGCAAGGATTGGTCGATACTAACAGGCATTTTGGAAAAGGGCATCGCCGCTATTCCCAAAAGCGACCGGGACAGTATTTACAATCGCTGGGTTCAGGCCCCGCAACCGCCTATCACGGACTATACCCTGCTATGGCAGATATTAATCCTGGTCACCATGGTGTTGGTGGTCATCTTGTATTGGAATCGGAAACTGGCGCTGGAGATTGGGAAACGACAGCAGGCCGAACGGGTATTGACTCGCAACGAAACAATACTGCGCAACACGCTGGACTCGACTGACAATGGCATTCTGGTGGTGGCCGCCGATCGTCGGGTTTTGAGCGCCAATCGCCGCTTTCAGGAGTTTTGGCGCATCCCGGATGAATTGATTCACACAGAACAGGGCGAGCCACTGTTAAGCTATATGCTTGATCAACTGTCTAATCCAGAAGGTTTTCTGCGCGCGGTGAAAGACGGTTGCCAAACCGACCATGAACAGAGAGATATCCTGCACCTCAAGGATGGCCGGATTTTCGAGCGATATACTCGCGCTTTGCTGCTGGGCGATCAGTTGGCGCGATTGTGGTCATTTCGTGACGCCACGGAACGCCAACAGATGCTGTTGGCGCTGGCGCAGGCCAAGGACATGGCAGAGTCGGAGAATCGCGCCAAGAGCGAATTTCTGGCGAACATGAGTCATGAGATCCGCACCCCCATGAACGCCATCATGGGCATGATTCATCTTTGCCTTGACACCGCGCTCACGCAGCAGCAGCAGGAGTATCTGG
This sequence comes from Candidatus Competibacteraceae bacterium, assembly GCA_020444985.1. GTDB lineage: Bacteria > Pseudomonadota > Gammaproteobacteria > Competibacterales > Competibacteraceae > UBA2383. The sequence continues at coordinate 419 of JAGRHK010000334.1, read as the reverse complement.
ACAAAGCTTACGGCGCGGCAAAATCTCTCCTGGGTTTGCTCAACGACATCCTGGATCTGTCCAAGGTCGAGGCCGGCCAACTGGAAATGGCGTCGATTCCTTTCACCTTGTATGAGGTGATGGAGCATCTCGTTACCATCGTGGGGCATAAGGCCGAAGATAAGGGATTGGCGTTTAAGCTCGATATTGCTCCAGAGGCGCCGGATGCTCTGATAGGCGATCCCTTGCGTTTGGGCCAAATTCTTATCAACCTGGGCAATAACGCGATCAAGTTTACCCATCAGGGCGAAATTTCCATCGCCGTAAAACGGCTGGATGCGCGGGATGCGCAGGTTCGCCTGGAGTTCACGGTGCAGGATACGGGCATCGGCATGACCGCTGAACAATCCCGAAGCATCTTCCAGCCTTTCCGCCAGGCC
>JAGRHK010000333.1 GCA_020444985.1 Candidatus Competibacteraceae bacterium | reverse complement strand
TGCGGTGCTGGAGCGCACAAACCCATCGGCATCCGCTGGCAAATCGGCAGGATCGAGGCCGGGGAACAACCGAAACGGCGTGTCTTCGCCGCCATCCCAGTCGCGGGGATCGCCGGGCCGCTGTGCGAAAGCGGCTTGCCAATTGTCTTCCCGGATATAGGCTTGCATATCCCAGGTCTGCGGGTCGAGACGGAGGGCTGCCACGGCTTCGCGCAGTTTCTCCGGCGTCAGGGTGTTCTCCCAGGAATTGCGGCTCGGCGAGACGGTAAAGGGATTGATCGGGGTAAAGGAATATTCGCGTTGCAGATTGCCAAGGCGCGGCTCCGCGCCGGCCTGTGGAAAGTTATTGCCCAGCTTCGCTTGGTAGGCGCCGTTATTGTGACAGAACAGACAGGCGTTCTGCGTTCCCCGCGAGGTTTCGATATAGCACTGGGCGGGAATGTGTGCGTAAGGATTACTGAAGGTCAGCGGGCTACGAAAATCCCCTCGTGGAAAACCGACTTTGGTCAGCGCGGACGCGCCAGGATTCGCAGGGTCAGCCGTTTGAGCGTTGGCCAAGCCTTCGCTGTCGCTGTATCCGGCCAATACTGCGCTCAAAGATAGGGCAATCGCTATCGGGTTAAAAATAGAGGGTCGACGACTCATGCAGAGCTCTCCTCGCTAAAAAAGAAAAAGCTGACGATCGCGCGAATCGCCAGCTTGATCCGTGTATGTATTAAATCAACAGACCATTACAAGCCTGGAATGCCTCCGATATAGCCCACCGGCGCATAGAACTTGTCAATCATTGGCTCAAGCTGCGCTTTCAGATCAGCGTCAGTGCTGCTCGTGAAATCGCCCCAATGCTGAGAGTTGGCCATGATGTAGGCGTGGCCGTTCAGATTATCGATTACCTGCAATCCATTCGTTTCAGCGCCGGCTGTTACGGTCAAGATGCGGCTCAGCTTCAGGGTATCGACGTTATAGGCCCAGATGAAGTTGTTGACATGCATCCCCGAGTCCTCGCCGATAAACAGAGTGCGCATCTTTTCCGAGAAAAACACGTTGTCGGTATTGGCGATGGTATCGACATTAGCGGTGTTGCCAACGGCGTCAGTCGCCATCGGTTCACCGAGCAACGCCGGTTCGACATACATGCGGGTTGCTACCCAATTGGAATTGATGGCGTTACCCTGAGTATCCGTAATACTCCCCTTCAAATCCAGGGTATAGGTCGCGCCCGCTTTGTTGACTGGTAAACGAATGTGATCCGCCGGTTCAGTGGAATCGGAGCTCATGCTGCTCTCGATGCGCGAAATGGCCATGTACAGCTTTTTATCCTCGCCATTGACCGTTATGCCTTCCATCTTGGTCCATTCTGTGGTGCCGCCCATCAGTGCGGTATAACGGCGCGTTTCCAGAAAGGCGGCGGCTTTTTCCATGCCGGATTTGAGGCTCAGACACTCGTCGGCGGCCGAGCCGGCCCGCACCCGTGTGTAACCTGCGGCGCACTGGCCATCCACGGGTTCGACTGCGTCAAAGATATCGGTGAAAGTCAGGCTGTTGGCCAACGCGCTGATTTCAGCATCCGTGCCATGCCCCAACCGAATCCAGGTCAGATCGGCGCTGCCGCCATCCTGATCGCTGGTCTGATTCCAGATTGCGGTGTACAGCGTGCCGGCCGACAAATCGGCGGCTTTGTCAGCGACAAACAGGGTCATCTGCACATAAGCGCCGTCATCGCCCAGATAAGCTGTGCGGCTATCTGGCATGATCTTCGCCATCTCCCAGGTGCCGCGTCCCATCGCATAGTGTTTAACCACGCTGGTGGAACCGTCAGCTTCGACCGTTACTTCAGGAATAATGCCGTAATAGTAGGGCTTAGCGGTCTTTTCATTGGCGAAATACAACTCCTGCATCGCCTTGAGGCCGGACTCGGTCGTTGCGTAATCACTCGAATCGATCGGGTTATAGATTAAGTCGTAATCTTCCTCGGAACCCAAGTGGGTGTTCCAAGGCGTCTGCGAGGCAAAGCAGGGAATCCAGATACCATTGACGCTGGAGAAATCGATTGGCCTGACATGGGTTGCCGTCAGTTGGCCATCGCTGGCTTGACTGATTGTGCTCAAGGTCATCGACATCGGCATACGGGTGTACCAGTCCGGCACGGTGTAAGCGACCGAGCCATCGCTCAAAATCCAGTCATACTCGTAGTGGGTGACCAGGAACAGATTACCGTCGACATCAAGCAGACTGTTGCCGTCGGGAGTTTCGGCAACCACCGGACCGCCGAACGGATCGTACAGCGGCTCCATCCGGTAATTATAGAGTTGACCTGCTGCGTAGTTGACGCCATCCACTTCGGAAACGAGATCTTTAACACTGAATAAAGTGTTGTAGCTCAGAGAGGCTTCCGTAACGCCACCATCGCTGTAGGTGAGTCGAACCGTAGAGCGGCTGTAGGTCTGGGCGCGCTCCTCTACAGTCGTAGGCGCTGGCGTTTCGGTAAACTCAACCGAGCGCAGCCTAACGCGCGAAGAGCTGGTTGGGGTATAATCGTCATCATCGCTGCCGCAACCTGCAACGCCCAACGCGGTCAAAACTGCAACTGCTAACACTTTCGTTTTCATGCATGATTTCTCCCAAGTGATTAACAGTTAAATAGCATCGCACGTCAGAGTTGCCTGGGGATGACTGATTTGTGACTGGGTCATGACAAAGCGATGACTGATCTTCCCTCTTTCCAACCCTTGCCACATGGTCTAAAGTTGAAACGTCGGATGACGCTAGCAACAGACTCGATATAACCAGGAATCACCTCGCAAATAAACCATGGCGACCAACCCCAGCACTGTCATCACCCAGCCTAGTGGTCAACTCAGTGGACTCGCGCGGCAGCTCGTCCTGAATCATTTACTTGACGAAACCGCCGCGCTCAAGGCTCTCGAACAGTCTCAGCGGGACAAGATCCCTCTCGTATCCTATCTGGTTGAAAACAAACTTGTCCGCGACAAGGATATTGCCCGTCTGGCGGCCCGCAGCTTTAATCTGCCCCTGTTCGATGTCAATGCCCTGGAAATCGACAAGGCCGTCGTCCAACTGGCCGACGAAAAACTGCT
>JAGRHK010000332.1 GCA_020444985.1 Candidatus Competibacteraceae bacterium | reverse complement strand
CCGCTCCAACATCGGCGCCAAGGTCGGCAAAGGTTGACCTTCCACCAGCGCGGGCAGCGTGGCAAGCGCCGGCGCGGGTAAAACGGCCATCAGGCTCAACGCCAACGCGATCATCGATAACAGGGAGCGCTGTGTATTCATCTGGACACTTTAAATCTAGGTTTTAATTTCAAAAATCAATGCCATTGCTCGCGCGGATCAAACGGCAAATCCTGTTTCATGCGCTCAAAGGCTTCGCGAGCGGCCTCGGTATCTGCGGGCGGGTTGACAATGCGCAACACCGCTAATTGATCCCCAGGCGGATCGCCCGGCAGACCACGACCACGCAAGCGCAACTTCTGTCCGTTTTTGGCATTGGCCGGGATATTCAGGGTAACCGTTCCGCCCAGAGTCGGGACCTCGACCTTGCACCCCAACGCCGCCTCCCAAGGCGCCAGCGGCAATTCCACACTCACGTCACGCTCATGTAACTTGTAGAAAGGATGGGATTTGATCGATACTTGCAGATAGAGATCGCCATTGGGACCGCCGCCCAGGCCCGCGCTACCCTGGCCGCTCAAACGAATCTTTTGTCCATGGGTGACGCCTGCGGGAATTTTGACGTTCAGGGCGCGCGTTCGGCTCGTCACCCGACCACTGGCGTCGCGCTCCGGCATTTGCAATTGCAAAGCCCGGCTACCGCCGTGATAGGCTTCCTCCAGCGTAATTTCCAGCCCTACCGTCTGATCCTGTCCGGCAGCGGCGAAGCCACCGCCGCCCATACCGCCCATACCGCTGAAACCGCTGCGGCCGCCCATGCTGCCGCCGAACAACGACTCGAAGAAGTCGCTGAAATCGCGGCTACTGAAACCGCCGTTGGGGGCGTGCGAACTGCTGCGTTCCTGCCAGCCTGGCGGTGGCCGAAATTCCTGGCCGGCTCGCCAGTTACTACCCAATTGATCGTAGGCAGCGCGCTTTTCCGTATCGCGCAGGACTTCATAGGCCTCGGCGACCTCCTTGAAATGCTCCTCGGCGTCCGCTTCCTTGCTGACATCGGGATGATATTTACGCGCTAGCCGCCGATAAGCCTTCCGAATGGTCTCTTCCGAAGCATCGCGGCTCACGCCGAGGATTTGGTAATAGTCCTTGTATTCCATAACGGCTCCAGGCAGTTGAAAGTCTGTCCGGCGGGGATGACCCGCCGGTCATGGATCGAATATTCAGCCTTCGACCTTAATCGTGCGCGACACGGTGTGGGTCAGCTTGGGGATGCCGATTTCCAGTACGCCATTGGCGCTACGAGCCGCAATTTGCGCCAGATCCGCCGTGTCCGGCAGACTGAAACGGCGATAGAAGCTGCCGCAGGGCCGTTCGACTCGACTGTAGCCAACGCGCGTTTCACGGGTTTCGCCAGGACGATTGCCGCGAATGGTCAAAACGCCGTTTTCAGCGATAATTTCGATGTCCTGCGGATCAACGCCTGGAATATCGGCGCGCAGCACATAGCGATCCTTTTCCTCCTTGATATCAACCGGAGGCGTCCAGTCGCAAGTAGCGACGCTGGATTGATCGTCGCCAGCCCGGTAGGGCTGGAACATGCGATCCAGTTCTTGGCGCAAGCGTTGGACTTGTTGCCAGGGTTCATAGTGGGTCGGGTTCATGGAGAGAGCCTCACTGAGTGGATAATTGTTAAATTCTAAATAGGGCTAAAGAAGCGGATTTCAAGCGATTCACACCCTATTTTCTTCGGCCGCTGATCGGAGGCAAACATGAACGCAACAGAGTTTCTATCCTTAAATATAGCGGTATTAACCGTGTCTGATACCCGGACTGAAGGCAACGACGCTTCGGGTCGAACATTGATAGAGCGGCTCACTGCGGCTGGCCATCAGTTGGCGGAAAAGGCAATTGTTCCCGACGATGTTTATCAAATCCGGGCGATACTCTCGCGCTGGATCGCCGATTCGTCTGTGCAGATTGTGCTGACTACCGGCGGTACTGGCATAACCGGGCGGGACAGTACACCGGAAGCGGTTCAACCGTTGCTGGACAAGGTGATTGAAGGCTTTGGCGAATTGTTCCGTCAGTTATCCTGGGAAGAGATTGGGACATCGACACTGCAATCGCGGGCGCTGGCGGGACTAGCGAACGGAACGTTCATCTTCTGCTTGCCGGGTTCAACCGGCGCCTGTCGCACCGGCTGGGATCGCATTCTGCAGGCGCAACTGGATGCACGAACAAAACCCTGCAATTTCATCGAGTTGTTGCCCAGGTTGCGAGAGTAACTAAGAGGTTTCAGGTATCAGATCCGTAGGTCAGGCAGACGTAGTATCATCCAGGACGGACATCAGCACCGGGAGCAATCGCCATGAAATTTCCCTATGCCATCAATGATTTTGGCACTGTGATTCGGGAAGGTTACTTCTATCAGGATCGGACTGACCGCATTCCGCAATTGGAAGAGGCCGGGCGGCAACTAATCTTCATCCGCCCGCGCCGGTTTGGGAAAAGCCTGTTGCTGTCAATGCTGGAGCACTACTACGACGTGAATCGGGCCGATCAATTCGAGACTCTCTTTGGTCACTTAGCCATTGGCCAGAACCCCACCCCGTTGCACAATCGGTACTTTGTGATGACGTGGGATTTCTCGTTGGTCAAGGCCCAAGGGGAGGTCAAGGACCTCGAAATGGCGTTGCATCGGCATGTCAACCTCGCGATCAAGGCTTGCGCCGCCGAATACGGTTGGCGCGATATCGAGATTGCCCCGGATGACGCGGTGGCTTCCTTATCGTCTCTGCTGATCCGCGTGCGTCAGGAGGCGCACCCGCTCTATTTGTTAATCGATGAATACGACAACTTTGCCAACGAAGTCTTGATGACCGGGCGCAAACAGGCGTTCTACGAAGCGCTGCTGTATGGCGAGGGTGTGCTGAAAAGCCTGTTCAAGGCCGTTAAGGCCGGGGCCGGGCGCGGGATTGACCGGGTGTTCATTACCGGGGTGTCGCCGGTAGTCCTCAGCGATATGACCAGCGACTACAACGTCGGCGAGGATATTTACCTGGATGAAACCTTTAACGACCTGTGCGGGTTCACCGAAGCGGAAATCGCCGCCGTCCTGGAGCGGTTGGCCGTCGA
>JAGRHK010000331.1 GCA_020444985.1 Candidatus Competibacteraceae bacterium | reverse complement strand
CTTTACGGTAAGCATGTCAAAGTTGATTTCCTGCACTATTTGCGCCCCGAGCAGCGCTTCGCCTCCCTGGACGCGCTGCGTCAGCAAATCCAGCAGGACGAGCAGGATGCGCGCAACTGGTTTGCGACGCGCGGGATTCTGCAAGCGCCTCCCTCAGCCTCTCTCACACCCAGGGAGAGCGGGGCCAACGCCTCATCTCCAACCCTTCTTCCATTCCAGGAGAAGGACGCTAATCCTTCATCTTCTTCTGTTTCTCTGCCGCAAAAGCAGAGGAGCGCTTGAGCACCGGTTTCCAGAGGTTCATCGTGGCCGATTATAAAGACACCCTCAACCTGCCTCAGACCGCCTTTCCCATGAAGGCGGACCTTGCCCGGCGCGAGCCGGATTTGCTGCGTTATTGGCAGGAGCTGGATTTGTACCATCGCCAGCGCGCCGAGTTTACGGGGCGCCCCAAGTTCGTACTGCATGATGGGCCCCCTTACGCCAACGGGGTCATTCATATTGGCCACGCCGTCAATAAGGTGTTGAAGGATATTATTGTCAAATCCAGGACGTTGAGCGGCTTCGATGCGCCCTACGTACCGGGCTGGGATTGCCACGGCCTACCGATTGAGCAGGTGGTGGAAAAGAAACTGGGCAAAGTGGGCGTTAAAGTGGACGCGCATCAGTTCCGCGATGCCTGCCGAGCGTTCGCCGCCGAGCAAGTGGCCAGCCAGAGCGCAGATTTCCAGCGCCTGGGGGTGTTGGGCGACTGGGCGAATCCTTATCTGACCATGGATTTTCGTACCGAGGCCGATATTGTCCGTTCCCTGGCGCGCATCATCGCCAACGGTTATCTGTATCGGGGCTTCAAACCGGTGTACTGGTGCATCGACTGTGGTTCATCGCTGGCGGAAGCCGAGGTGGAATACGAGGACCGCGACTCACTGGCGATTGACGTGCGCTTTCCAGTCGCGAATCCCCCAGCATTCCTGGCGCGGTTGCAGCATGTCGAGGGTCATGTCGGCGAAGGACCGTTATCCGTGGTCATTTGGACCACGACGCCGTGGACCTTGCCCGCGAATCAAGCCGTGGCGCTCAATCCAGGGTTGGAATATGTCGTCGTCCAGGTCGAGACCGACCGGGGTCAGGAACGCCTGGTCGTGGCGGATGCCTTGCTGAAGGACTCGCTGGCTCGTTGGAGAATCGATGATTATCGGGTGCTCGCCCACGGTCTAGGTAGCGATCTGGAAGGCTTGGCCTTGCGGCATCCCTTTTACGATCGGGAAGTTCCGGTGATTCTTGGCGATCATGTCACCACCGAGGCCGGCACGGGCGCGGTGCATACCGCTCCGGCCCATGGTCAGGAAGACTATGTTGTCGGTTCCCGTTACGGACTGCGCGTAGAGAATCCCGTGGGGCCGGATGGCAAATTCCTGGCGAACACGCCGCTGTTTGCGGGACTGCATGTTTTTGCCGCTAATGAACGGGTGATCGACACTCTCAAGGCGTATGGGATGTTGCTGCGCGTGGCCGGGTTGAAGCACAGTTATCCGCATTGCTGGCGGCATAAAACGCCGATTATTTTCCGCGCCACGCCGCAATGGTTTATCGGCATGGATCAGCAGGGTTTGCGCGCCCGCGCCCTGGAAGAGATCAAAAAAGTTCGTTTCACCCCGGATTGGGGCGAAGCGCGCATTCAGGGCATGGTGGCGAACCGACCGGACTGGTGCGTTTCCCGCCAGCGTTATTGGGGGGCGCCGATTGCCCTGTTCACGCATAAAAAGACGGGAGAAATGCATCCACGCACCCAGGAGCTGATGGAGCAGGTCGCGCAACGCATGGAACAGAGCGGCATCGATGCCTGGTTCGGGCTGGATCCGGTGGAATTGCTGGGCGAAGAAGCTGCGGAGTATGACAAGTCATCGGACACGCTGGACGTGTGGTTTGACTCCGGCACAACGCACTTGTCTGTTCTGGAGCGCCGTCCAGAGCTGCACTTTCCGGCGGAACTCTACCTGGAAGGCTCTGACCAGCATCGCGGCTGGTTCCAGTCTTCGCTGTTGGCGTCAACCGCCATGCGCGGGGTAGCGCCCTATAAAGGTTTGTTGACGCACGGTTTTACCGTCGATGCCCAGGGCCGCAAGATGTCCAAGTCGCTGGGCAATGTGGTTGCGCCACAGAAAGTGGTCAACTCGCTGGGCGCGGACGTGTTGCGCTTGTGGGTGGCGGCAACGGATTACCGCGCCGAAATGGGCGTTTCTGACGAAATTCTCAAACGCACTGCGGATTCCTATCGGCGTATGCGCAACACCGCCCGGTTCCTGCTGGCGAATTTGAACGGCTTCGATCCGATCCAGCATCGGGTTGCCCCGGAACAGATGCTGGCGTTGGATCGCTGGGCGGTGGATCGCACGCGACGCTTGCAAGAGGAAATTCTGGAGGCTTACGACCAGTACATGTTCCATCTGATTTATCAGAAGATTCACAATTTTTGTTCGGTGGACATGGGCAGTTTGTATCTGGACATCATCAAGGATCGCCAGTACACCACCGGTCGCGATAGCATCGCTCGCCGTTCGGCGCAAACCGCCATGTATCATATTCTCGAAGCGATGACCCGCTGGCTGGCGCCGATTCTCAGCTTTACCGCCGAGGAAATCTGGCGGAACCTGCCGGGCGAGCGCGGCCCGTCGGTATTCTTGACGACCTGGTATGCAGGATTGTTTGCCGTGGATGAGGGGGAAACCTTGAACGCCGCCTACTGGGAGCGGTTGATCACCGTGCGCGAGATGGTGAGCAAAAAACTGGAACAGGCGCGAGTCGCGGGCGATATTGGTTCGTCGCTGGATGCGGAAGTCGATGTGTATTGCGATGGCGAACTGGCGGCTGATCTGGGGCAACTGGCCGATGAGTTACGGTTCTTCTTCATTACCTCGTATGCGCGCGTTCACCCGTTCGCTGCAGCGCCGACGCATGCCGAAGCGTTGGCTGTGAACGATCAGCCCCTGATCGTGCAAGTCGCGTCCAGCACGCACGGCAAATGCGTCCGCTGTTGGCACCATCGCGAGGATGTGGGCCACAATAGCGAGCATCCGGAATTATGCGGGCGCTGTGTGGAGAATGTCTTTGGTGCGGGCGAGGAGCG
>JAGRHK010000330.1 GCA_020444985.1 Candidatus Competibacteraceae bacterium | reverse complement strand
CCTCGCCTTCGCGGAAACCGCGTCCCTTGCCAGGTTCATGATGGTAGATCTGCCAATGTTCCTTCGACATGAAGTATTGGCAGACAAATAGGGGCGCTTTGTTCAGAATCCCCACCCGCCAGTCGAACTCGGTGTAGAGAAATTCCTGCGCCAGCAGCAGATCAGAGGATTTGAACAATTTACCGGCCATATCCAGCAATTCAGCGCGGTCGTTGACTTTGAAGACGCCGCGCGAGAATGAGCCGTCGGGAATTTTCAGCACAATGGGATAGGGAATCTCGGTGTCCACCCGCTCCAGATTGTCGCGGCGCACAATCACGGTTTTGGGGGTGCGAATACGATGCGTGCGCAGCAGTTCATCCAAATAGACCTTGTTGGTGCATTTAAGAATCGAATCGGGATCGTCAATCACTACCATGCCTTCGCTCTCGGCCTTCTTAGCGAACTGGTAGGTGTAATGGTCAATGCCGGTTGTTTCGCGGATAAACAGGGCGTCAAATTCGGCCAGCCGGCCATAATCCTTTTTTTCGATCAACTCGATATTGACGCTGCACTCGCGACCCGCCTTGACAAAGGATTGCAGGGCCTTAGGGTTGGATGGCGGCATTTCCTCTTTGGGGTTGTACAAGACGGCTAAATCATAGCGGTAGTTGCTGCGCGCCCGAGGTTGCCGCCAGCGCCGGCTGAGATAGGTGGTCAACGCGCTCAGGAACATTTCATCCTGCTCGGCCGTTAGCGAATGCAGGTGCAGGGCTTTAAGCGTATCGATGCGCCATTTGCCTTGCCGGCGGAATTCTACCCGCAGCAACGGTGAACGGAAGGCGCCGAACAATTGCCGAGCCAGTTCCTGCAATTCCTTGGCGACGCATTGACCAAAGAAAATATCCAGTTCGAAGGCGGTGGCGGTAAACCCGGAACGAGGTTTGCCCAGCACTTGCTGAACATGGTCGTCCAGATCCTCAATGTCGAGGCTGTAGATGGATTTGCGGCTGAGATCATTCAGGGTGCGCACGCTGGGAATCACCCGGTGATGCCGCGCCTCCGCCAGCAGAGAGCAGTAGTAGCCTACGCTCAGATAACGGTAACTGCGGCACAGATTCAGCACGCGCTGACTGCGCCCCGCAGAGTATTCCGGTTTGGCCAGATAGTCTTTGGCGGCAACCACGGGTAGTTTGGGAAAGTGATTTTTCCAATCGGTGGGATTCTCCACCAAAACGATGTGATCAGCCATCAGTGTAAAACGTCCTGATAAAGCAGGGGGTGAGGTTAAAACAGCGCCGGCGATTCCGGTCGGCGTTGGGAACGGTACAGAATCAGCACTGCCTTCTGGGCGGCTTTGCCATAGCGGGCCATGCGCTGGAACTCCCGATGGAGGATCGGCATGTTGATGGAGTCGGTGACGGTTTCGCCTTTCTCGGCGTCAACCAGCGGATCATGGACATAGATATAGTGATCATCGAAACCGGTAACGACCACCCAATGTGGGAAGCGTTCACCGTAGATGCGGTAGGAGCTGATCAGCACCAGAGGAATGCCGCCAGCCTCGAATTTCTGGCGCAGTTCATCGACGCTCAGACTGCCGCAGTGCAAGGTCACCGGTAGTTGCTGCAATTCCTCGATCCAGTCTTCCTGCACCAGCCGCATGACTTCCTTTTTTTCAGGGCTACGCACGGAATCGACCAGGAACACGCCGTCTTCATTGACGTAAATTTCCAGATCGAAACCGCGTCGGTAGGCCGACAGCGCCAGACCGTAGGGGCCACAGCCGCCGTGCCCAGAGGTCATAAAAATCGTTGTCGCTTCCCGCCACAAGCGCAGCTCCAGTTTGCGACTCAGCTCCAGCGTCGGGTTCAGCGCTTTCATCGCCATCATCAACGCTGCTGGGCCGCAAGTGAATTCCAGGGTTTGCTGATAATACGGCGTCTTAACCAGATCGAGCTGGAGCTGCGGGACCAAGCGCTTTTCAAAGCGTAGCGCCGTCATATGGTCTTCGTAATAATCCAGCACTTCCTTGAACTGACGATAGCCGTGGTGCCGAAACAGGTTCAGCGAAGGAGGATTATCGCGGCGCACTTCGAGGCGCATGGACACGCAATCCCGCTCCAGCGCGGTGGCTTCGGCGGCTTCCAGCAAGCGGTCGCCGATTCGCCGCCGGGCGAAATCTGGATGAACCGCAATAGAATACAGCCGGGCCATCGACGCGCCGCGTGAAAACAGCAGCAGCACATAGCCACAAATCCGCTCAGCCTCTTCCTCGACCAAGGTGACCGCGTGGCCGCGGGTCAACAGATGGCGAAAACTGCGGCGCGAAAGCCGATCCGTTTGAAAACAGCGGTGTTCAATCGCCAGCAGGGCAGGCAAATCAGCCAGGACAGCATGACGCGACATAACAGTTTGGAGCGGTTCCACAGGCAGGGAGCCATTGGGCGGCGAGTATGCGTAACGCAGGGCAAAACGGCTTGGCGGCAGCGGTCAGGGGCAAACGCGGGATACCAACCGAAAGAATACTGTTATTATCCTCTGTATTCAGAATTACCGCTAGTGAAAATCATGACCACTTCTTCATCCCGCCTGTTGGAGCGCATTCAGCAACTCATCGCCACGCCCTCGGTTAGCAGCGTGTCGCCGCAATTTGACCAGAGCAACCGACCGGTGATTGATCTGCTCGCGAACTGGTTGAATGATCTCGGGTTTGCCGTGCAGATCGAACCGCTGATCGAACAACCGAACAAGGCTAATCTGATCGCTACGCTCGGGCGCGGCCCCGGCGGGCTGGTGTTGGCCGGGCATACGGATACCGTGCCGTTCAACGCTAACCGCTGGCGTTTCGATCCGTTCGGCGGCGTGATCGCCGATGAACGGATTTACGGGCTGGGTTCTGCGGATATGAAGTCTTTTCTGGCGCTGGCGATTGAAGCTGCGCGGGAGTTCGCCACACACGAACTTTCTCAACCTCTGGTCATTCTGGCCACGGCGGATGAAGAAAGCAGTATGCATGGCGCGCAGGCGCTGGCGGCGGCGGGACAGCCATTGGGAAGACATGCGGTCATCGGCGAGCCGACGGAATTGAAGCCAGTGCGTATGCACAAGGGTATTTTAATGGAGGCAATTCGCCTGGAGGGACGTTCCGGGCATTCCAGCAATCCGGCGT
>JAGRHK010000032.1 GCA_020444985.1 Candidatus Competibacteraceae bacterium | reverse complement strand
ATCTGCGATGTGGGGAAAACGAAAACGCCCGCGAGGGGGTTCCTGCGGGCGCTATTCTTCGATGATCAAGGTATGAGTCAAGGGGGGCAGCTTTGTCAATCAAAAATCATTCGTGGATTCAAGGGCTTCCCAGCGGGTGGCTTCCGCTGGCTGGCTTCCGGCGTGGTGGCTTCCACAAACTGGATTCTCGAGTGGTTTACTCAAGAATCCACCCATGAGTAATCGCGGTGCGCCGTAACTTGCTGTTATATTGAACTATTAAATACCTGACAATTTTAGGTGGCTTCCAAGTGGATTCCCCGGTGAAGAAGCCAGTCGCTAGCGAAATGCCGCGCTCAGCCCCCCCGCATACGTTCGGGGCCGAGGAGGAACCATGCCAGGGGGGCTGCGGGTCACCATGCGCAAGGTCGACGGCTGTTAAACCCTCGACACTTGAACTTTCCGCTTGAGAAACCGAACCTTCATTTGCCTGAGCACGCCTCCAAGGATTTCCCACCACCTTCGAGACACGACCGATCAGGATAGGAGCATCTCATAACTGCCCTTGCCTTGGTTTCATCCCATCGAACCATGGAGCAGCGTGGATTTAAAATGCTCCCTGATCCAATCGGCCGCACATCATCTATTAGTCTCGACATCTTGCTCGAAGGTCGCGTGCAATGGTGGACGCTCTTGCATCCGCCACCGCCTCACCACATTGGCTACATGATCTGCTTCCGTGCCATCTGTTTCCCATAGCGCTGCGAACGGCACATCTGCGCTTTGCGGCATATGGGCCTCGTCCAGATCATTGAAGCGCAGCCGTACAGGCACAACAGTGCCTTCGCCGACGACCAGAGCTTCTTGCGTGCGCAGGGTCGGCAAGATGCTCACCAGACTACGGACTGAATCGGGAAGTGCGCGCTGGACGAAATTCTGGTCCTGTTCGTTGCTCATGCGCAGCGCAATCAGCGTATTGCACTGTGAGAGGATCGACTCGGCCAACTCGGAGGGGCGTTGCGAGATCAATCCCAGCCCCACGCCGTACTTGCGGCCTTCCTTTGCGATCCGCGCCAATGCTTGCTTGGTCGGCTGGAATGCGGCATCGTCGCGCCGAGGCGCATAGCGATGCGCTTCTTCACAGATCAATACCACCGGCACCTGTACCGGGCGAGGGCTCCAAACCGCAAAGTCAAAGACCATGCGGCAGAGCACGGAAACCACTACATCGACAACATCGGATGGAACCCCCGACAGATCGATGATCGACAGCGGTTTGTCACCCACCGGTATCCGCAAATACTGACCGACGATCTCAGCCAATTGGTCACCGACATCTTCATCGGGACGCATCATAAAACCAAAGCGGCTGTCCTGTTGCAGCGTTTCGGCCTTATTCTTGATCTTGAGATAAGAATCCTGCTTCGAAGCCTGCGCGGGCATCGCCGCATCGATATGTGCCAACATATCACCGAGACGGTATGGAACCGGGGTATCAACCGTGATCTTCTCCGTTGGAATACCATCCGCGCCGAAATCGCGCCGCGCAGCCAAGATGGCATCCTTGAGAATGTTGGTCTGACTGGTCGCTACATGCTCCGTCTTGCCGATAAACAGCTCGACGCTCTCTTCAAAATTCAAGAGCCAGTGCGGCAAGTTCAGCGTTGTTGGATCAATTACTTCCGCCAGATCAGGAAATGCGCGCCGGTACTCATTATGCGGATCAAGCAATATCACATGCGCGCGCGGCGCGACTTCCAATATGGAGCGCAGCAATACCGTGACTGAGCAGGATTTGCCTGATCCGGTAGTGCCCAGGATTGCAAAGTGCTTGCCCAGCAGTTCGTCGGTCAGCAAATATACCGGCAGGGATGCCGCCTGAGAGAGCGTACCGACATGTACGCTCGGCTTGTCAGGACGGTTGTATATTCGTTGAAGCTCCACGACGCTCGCCACGAAAATACCCTGCCCCGGAAGCGGGTAGGTCACCACACCGCGCTGAAATGCAAATTCGCTTTCACCAAGGCCCGTTCGTACAGCTTCGCCGAACAGTTCAATTTCCAGCCACTTAGCGTCTGATGCGCCGTCAGCCGGTGCGTCGCGACCGGTAAAAGCAGCTGCGCCTTCGAGCATGGTTTCCGTCATCCGAAGTGCTGTCACCACACCGAATACAAGCTTGTCGCCCGCTTCGATCTTCACAATGGAGCCCACTTGCCCAACCGCATATCGGCGGCTCTTATAGGTACGGTGTAGGTCTTCTACCGTTCCTTCAAGCTCGCCGATCACCTTCGAACCGGAGACCTCGACCACGCGGCCGATTTTTAGGATTGGATCGCTCATCAGTTCCCCCCGGCTATATAGGCAACCAGATTCTCGAACTTCCACAAATCGGCTTCCAAGACACCGAGTGACGATTCTACATCGAGGGCATGCCCAATAAATCCGCCATTGTCCTCGCCGCCAACGAAGACGCTAAAGCGGGAATCACAGCGGTCACAGAACGCTTGCAAACGCTGATCCTGCTTATCTCGATCCTGCTCCGGCCCTACGAAAGCGATGACAGTGAGATTGCTCTGCGGAGAGTTTATTGCATCGCAAATGGCTTCATTGATATGCTCGTCATTAAAGCTATAGCCCAACACGATGAGGTGATTGTTGACACCGGTTCGCCGAAGCCGGTTCCGAAACCGGCCAATCAGAGTTTCATAAACCCCGTACTGTGTTTGCAGGTATTTCTGCTCGGAGGGGTACACCACCACCGGCTCATCGGCGGCATCTTCGTTGGCATTGCGTCCGCGCCGGACATGACCATCCGCATCGCGCGTCCAGTTTATGGAGCCATGAAGCTTATGAATCCGATATGCTATTCCCGGCCCGGCTTCATCAAAGGTTTGCGGATCAAACCAAGCGCGATTGGTGCCGCGAAAGCCGTCAGAGTATGGTAGCCGGAGAGAATCCAGACTCGCCTCCAGCAGCGTGTCGTAATTCAAACTAAAGATATCGCGGGGACCGCGCTCACGCGCGCCGCGCAGGCGTTGCAAGAAGCGTTCGTGATGATCGCTCGCCTGCCAATCATCCGCTACTTCGCTGACGATGCGCTTCTTGATCTCGGCGAGCCATTCATCAATTTCATCGACAGTAAGTTCATGTGCCTTGGCAGTCGTAATTGTTCTTAGAATCTCACGATAGCGGGCCAGATAATTGATCAAGTCTTCGATTGTCGGAGGGCGATCAGTAAGCGGCTTCAATCCGTTAAATTGATCAAGTAATTTCGGGTTCAATCCGTCCAGAACAAGTTCGGTCAGCTTGCCGATAAGAGGCTTGCTTGCGCAGGCGCTGCAACCTGCTCCAATCAAAAAACAGGTGTCGTTACCGGTTAACCATTCGGTGATTTGTTCACGGACATCGCTGCTCATGTTGTGCCCCACATTTTATGCTGCCCCACATTGCTCATGATGGCACCGGGACGGATTCGATGATTTCTGCGTCTTCTCCAGAAAGGCTAAACAGCCCGCTCACTTGGCGCTCAAGCTGCGCCCGTGCATCATTGGCCGCACGCTCGCGCCGTGTCCGCTCATGGGGAGTGCGCGCGGCATTCAACGCTTTGAGGGCACTCACAACTTTTTCGGCTTGCTGCTCGATTGCTGCCTTGACTGCCTTATCCTCGGGGACGGGGATAGGCAGGTCTTTGATAAATTGCTTGCCGTGGGAATAATATCCGCCCCTGAACACACTGGTATTCGTCCGGATCATCGCCTCACAGAGCGGATGATTCAGAACCGCCAGCAGATGAAGTGTTGAGATCGGAGCATCATCCTTGGCTCGGATCATGTAATAAGGACCGTTGCCGCCGCCGGTGATGATCGTGTTTGATACGTCATAGGCATAGCGCGGCTCACGGGAGAGCACCGGTAAGATGATCTTTGGCCTGTCGAACTTCGTCAGGCTTTGCGAGCGCCCATATTGGTAGAATTGCCGCTCTTCCGCCGCGCCGCCAACAATGTTGCGCCCTTCGAGCGCTTCGCGCCGCGCGCTCAGATATTCCAGGCAATGTGGATAATTTGCCGCCATTTCATCGGGCTGCAATAGCCGGGCACGGAGTTTGCCTTTTGGCGTGGTCACCATCTCGTAAGGGAAGATCATCCAGGCGTTCGCCTCGGGCTGACCAAATGCGTCGAGCCGCGCATCGTGAAGACAGGGACGAAGGATGCCCCGCTCGACCTGCCACTCGCGCTCGCTCCACTCTATCCAGATATGATCATCATCAAAGCGCGTAGGGCGCAGGAAATAGATTTCATCGGCGCTGGTCTGAACACCCACCTCAATATTTGCAAGCGCCGCAAGCCTGCCCGGCACCGCGTTTTTTATCCTGGTGAAGAGTGCGCGCACGTCGTCCTGCCCAAACGTCCAGGCCTCTTCGCTCAGCTCAGCTTTGGGCACGGTCGAGATAGCTCCGGGCCGACCATAACGCCATTCTTCCAGCGGTCCGGCCTGTTCGACACGAACTTCTTCTTTGCCGCTGCGATCCATGACCAGAATGCAGGTATAATTGGACGTGCCTTGCCCGAAGACCTGTTTCACCCCGAAATTTACGATCTCTTCGAGCACTGGAACGTGGGTCAGAAGTCCGCGCAGCGCCCGGCCTGAACGGATTGTCATGAACTTATTAGGAACGATAACGCCGATGCGGCCTGCGTCCTTGATCAGCCCGAGAGAGCGCTCGATGAACAGAGCATATTTATCAAAATTATCCTGGCGCGCCGTGCTGTAGGGCGAGCCCGCCGCGTGGTAGAATGCGGCCTCTTCCGGCGAGTAGGCCACCATGTTCTGAATGCGGATATAGGGAGGGTTGCCAACAACAACATCAAAGCCGCCACCGGCCATCTCATCAGCAAACTCGTCTTCCCAACGAAAGGGATTGATCGCGTCATGCAACGCCGCCGGTAGCGGGCCGCATGCGGCATTCCACTCCTGAGTGCTCACCAGAGAATTGCCGCAGCGAATATGGCTATCGAGCGCTGGCAACGCCGCATGCTTCTTCCGACGCACATAGTCTTTCAGCGCTGCCTCGCTTTCATCCTCGATAAGCTTGAGCAGCAGGCTGAATTGCGCAACCTCAACGGCATTGGCATCGATATCGACACCGCGCAGATGCGCGAGCAGAATGCTGCGCTTCTCATCGAAGGTCAGCCGCCAGAGGTTTTCACCGACCTGATAGATCGTGCTGCCCGCGTGCTTCTCCGCGCCGTCTTCGACATACCAGTCCACATAGTGGCCGAGCAGGAAGTCATAAGCGGAAAGCAAAAAGATGCCCGAGCCGCAGCACGTATCGGCCAGCGTGAAGGACGCAAGCTCTTGAGGGGAGCGGCCAGTCAGAAGTGGACCGAGAGTACGGGCGACAATTGCATCTGCGATGAACCTAGGGGTTGGCACCACACCGCCGCTTTCGCGGATTTCCGGCTTGCTGGTGATAGTGACAGCGCCGTCCTCCACCACAATCACTTCACCGAGAAATTGCTCATAAATCTCGCCTAGCACCTCGGTTTCGACCACGGCGAAGGTGTAGGGGCTAAGCGGATAATAAAGCTCGGCAATGATGCCTTGCAGCACGTCGTCACTGATCCGGATACCGAGAGGATCATCATCAATCAGGCGGAACAATCCCGAGTCGTAAAACTCGTCCGCGCGGCGCAGGACATCCATCAGAGCATTAAAGGTGGCGCTGCCGTCAAGGTTCTTGAGGGTCTCGTATTTCTCGATCTCGCGGTCTTCGCAAATCCGCAGGAAGACAATACGTGAGAGAAAAAGCTGCACCCCATAGGTCAGCTCTTCGGAACTGAGGCCAAGTGTGTTTGCGTGAATGTCGGCGGCCAGACGGGCGCGCCAATCACGGACTTGATTCAGGAAAAAATCGTCAAATTGCTGCGCGCCATGGCGCGTCGTGTCGATCGCAAAGCGCCGGTCGAATACGCCGGAGAGCACGCTCTCTTGCGACAGCAGAGACCATAGCTCATCAAACCGTGCCTCGAACTCGTCATAGCCGAATAGATGCAGTCTTGCGACATGCGCCTCGTCGGTTTCACGCGGCACCGGCTTGCAGTCATAAATAACAAGTTGGTGGAAATTGGTAACAACCGAGATCGGCAAGCTTGCTGAATACCCATAGCGACGCGTCTGAAATGCAGGGGCGCGATCACGATCAATGCGGACGCTTGGCTTCTTGGCCTCTATGAAAATCTTACGTTGCCGCGCAAGGCGAAGCTCATAATCGGGCCGCTTGGACAGGCGCTCTTCCCCGACTTCGACGGTCGCCTCTTCAATAACCTCGCGGTAGATTAGCGGTTGGGCGCGGTGATTATGCACGTCCCAGCCGAATGCTTCGAGCAGCGGCGTTATGAACTCGGTACGGGCCTGAGTCTCGTTGTAGCTAGCATGGAGGTAATCAGCCTCATTGCGGCGGAAACGCTGGGCCAGCTCAGCCACGCGGGCGCGGGCGTGCTCTTTCGCCTCATCACTGCCAGTAGCGGCGGGAGCTATGGTTCCGGCTTGCGCATCATCGCTCATCCCTGACTCCGCGTTTTCTTACCGGCGCGGCGGCGGCCAAGCCGCCGGTTCCGCATCTTCTCCCAGATGCCACGCAGCATCACGCATTCGGCCTTTGAGAGCCCCATTTGCCGCATTAAGATGCGACGGTTGTTTTCTTCGAGTACGGTCTCAAGCCTCCCGGCGCGGATCAATGCATCGCACTCTTCGAGCGGCAGGGCATCGCCAAGTGTTGCGGGCATGAGCAGCTTTTGTGCTTCGGTCGGTTCCAGTTCCAAAACGCCGCCGCCATAGCTGCGTCCTTCGATTTCTGCCGAGGCCGCCGTCAAATAGCTGTAGCTATTGGCGACAATGCTATGCGAATCGCCGCCATGGCAACGCATGCGATGGATTGTATCAGTCGCCGTGGCTTCGGCCTGATTTAGAACAATACGGGGGAAATCATAAATCTGGCGGAAGACAAAAGCATCGGGCACATAGACCGAGGGCACTGCATACCATGGTGTTCGAACCGAGCACTTATAGCCCCTATGCACCTCTTGGCCTTCGCCGAGCAGGATATAGCTGGCAAGCGCTCCTTTGGGCTTCGTGCCGTTGATCGGTGCCAAATGCAAAAGATGCACCCGCTGATCTTCATCAGCCAGCGCGCGCCACCCGCTTTTATCAACCATCGCGCCATCTAAATGTGCGGAGCGTCCAATGAGCGGCATGGTGAAGCCTTGAAGGCCGAGCTCTTTTACCTCGCTTCCGCGCAGTACAAAAAACTGGTTCTTGCCCGTGACCACTCCGACATTGACCGAAGCATATGCCCCAAGCTCGGTCGTGTTCGAACCGGCGCGCAGCGCGCGCATGAAGGAAATCTCTTCGGAGTTCAGGAAATATTTGAGCCATTTTTCGCTGTCATGGCAGACGGTTTTGGGGGATGCGCTGCGCAATACCTGGCGCGGCGTGCGCTTGAGAATATCGGCGACCGAGTCGCTTTCCGTCAAATTGACCTTGCACGGATTGCTGGCCGATGGCGCAGGACGCGCTTCATCAGCGAGCAGGAGCAATACTTCCTGCTGTGCCTTTTCGAAGAACAGCTCGTTGCAGGCGATCAGATCGATGCGGCCAAACCGGTCGGTGAGAAATGAGCGCAACTGCGCCGCGTAGCTCACCTGCAAAAGCTCTGCGGGAAGGACAAGGGCCATGCGCCCGCCTTCCTTGAGCGACGCAGCCGCCGCAACAACAAACGGCACCCAGATATTCGTCAGGCGGTTCGGAGAAAGACCTTGCCCATGCATGATGTCCATCGCGCGGCTGCGATGGGGCTCCGGAAAACTCTGATAGCGAATAAAGGGCGGATTGCCGACCACCACATCAAATTCCGGACGGTCCGGACGGCTCCACCACGCGAAAAAATCGCTATTTACGACAACATCAGCAGCGCGCATGCCCAAGCCTGTCTCAAGACGCTTGCGGGCTTTATCGGCTTCATCGGGAATAATTTCTACCCCGCGCAGATGGTTTGCGCGTGCAGGGCCGTGTGCACCAAGCGCTTCGAGGCGCGCGCTGGCCGCTTCAAGAAAAGTGCCATCACCGCAGCTCGGCTCCAGCACCGCCTCACCCGATCCCCGGATCGCCCAGGCGCATAGCCAGCGCGCCAGCTCCGCAGAGGTGTAGTAGCCGCCGCGCAGCTTATCGGCGTCAAGTTTGGTGAAGCGTCCACTATGGGTCAGCTGGGACGTTTCCTTTGTCGCAGATTCGACCGCAATGCCGCCCGAATGCTCGTTCATGGCTCGTGCCCCACATGGAACAAAGGCTGTTCATCGCGGAGCAGGCGTTCGATAGCCTCCCGGACTACCCAAGCGACAGAGACCTTGTTCTTTTTCGCAATTTCCGCCAGCTCCGTGTGCTGCTCTTCGGTCAAGCTGACCGATAGGCGGTGTGACGCTTTGGGCTGTGGCTTCTTTTTTGCGATTGGTGGCATGGTAATCGAGTCCTATTTTGCACCATGCTACACCACTGTGGTGAAGTATGACACACGTCCTTTGCGTTTACCTTCAGAATATTTGGCGCGACCCTCTCCATTATGATAGACTCTTGAGTAGACGAAGCTGGAACATACGTGAATAAGTATAAATAATCAGCAGGTTAGTTATCGGGCGCTTTTGCAGGCTGGGCTGCCGTGAATCGAGCCTGATGGATCGGTCAACGGGCTTCTGGCAAATGCGCATGCGAAGGTCGAGCGGGCTCTGGCTTCGCAGATGAGCGTCCGCTGTAGCTGCATCCCGCGAGTGGCCTGCTACGCTGCCCTCAAACGCTTTCCGCTCATGCCGGTAATCTCAGCGACCCTCCCACGGCCGCACTTTTGGCATCGCTGCGGTAACGTCAAGCTCCCGCAGCATCCGTCCTGCCACTAACCCATCGCGCACCCAGCCCATCGCGTGCCACCAATCCTCGTAGCTGCGCCGGGCCGATGCAATCTGTTCCGGATGCGGCCGCCAGGTGATCGGGCAGGCGAGAACCTCGACCGTGCGCCATTTGCCCCGGGTCATCACCCGTTCGGTCCCGACGACGATTGTGCTCGCCCGCTCACCATGCTGGTTGCTCCTGGTCTCCACCGACACGCAACGCGGCACGACGCCCGGCATCCAGCCCGGCGTCAGCCCAGCGCGCGCCAGTTCGGCGATGCTGATCGCCATGCGGATGCCGCCGAGACTGTCAGGCATGCTGGCAACCGTGGCAGCCACGACCTCGGCGTCGGCATGGGTATAACTTCCCATCTTGTGCTGGCCCCCGTCGACCTTGCAGCCCAGTGCGGCGCGCTGCAGCAGGACGTATTCGAGACCGAAGCCGAAGCCTTCCTCGGGCAAATCCTTTGACGGCGGCAGTTCCAGCTGCGCCTTTTCCACCCGAAAGGCCCATTCCAGGATCGCCTGCACACCC
>JAGRHK010000329.1 GCA_020444985.1 Candidatus Competibacteraceae bacterium | reverse complement strand
GAATATTAAATGTCGCCTTGGCTTTGTCTGAATCGAACCCACCCATCTGATGCGCGGCCAAACCCAGAGCAGCCGCTTGCAGGCAAAGATTCTCACTGGCCGCGCCGGTATCGTACTGCGCCCAGCGATTGGGTGCATGGTTGTGACCAAAGTGGGGCGCTGCTACCGACAGCAATAACACAGGCGCGTTTCTGGCCCAGATTTGATTACCTTCTGCCAGACACGCAAAAGCCTGTTGCCAGGTTGCCGCGTCACGGAACCGATCCCAGACCAGATAACGCCAGGGTTGATCGCCGAAGCAGGACGGCGCCCAGCGGGCGGCTTCCAGCAGCGCCAGCACCTGTTGGCGACTAACCGGCTGATTCGGATCGATGGCGCGGGGACTCCAGCGACGGGCGAGCAAGTCGGCGATCGGAGCTGTAGTCAGGGTGATTTTTTCCAGCATGTGAAGCCTCCAGATTCGGTTAAGCCGAGATGATGTGATTCATCTTGTCGCTTTACTTGAGCGGTATGGCCGCAGATTGCACTGCTGTCATCAACGGTTTCATGGTACGATTTCTTAAATTTTCGATCATCCAGGCTGGCAGCATGACCTGCCTGAATATCCTATCACGCCTGAATCAGAACCAAGAACTCAGGGGAATCCTAATGATTGTTTATAACCTTTTTCCCTTGCTCGCTGGCCCTTGCAGCCAGTGGGAGCCGCACCTGCAACGCGCCGCCGACATGGGGTTTGACTGGATTTTCGTCAATCCGGTGCAAAAGCCTGGCTATTCGGGCAGCCTGTATTCGATTGTTGACTACTTCGATCTTCATCCCCTGCTGGCTGATCCAGAATCCAAACTTCCCCTTGAACAGCAGCTCAAGGCAGCGCTGGCCACGGCTGACAAACTGGGGCTAAAAGTGATGGTGGATCTGGTGATCAACCACTGCGCTTTCGATTCCGAACTCATTCGACAGCATCCTGAATGGTTTGTCCATGAGGATGGCGACATTGCCCATCCGTTCTGCATGGAAGATGGCCACAAGGTGGTTTGGGGCGATCTAGCGCTGTTCAATCATCAGCACACCTCTGACCCGGAAGGTCTCTATAAATACTTTTTCAAAATTGTCGAATATCTATTGCAGCTCGGTTTTAAGGGTTTTCGTTGCGATGCCGCCTATCAGATTCCAGGCCATACCTGGGATCGACTGATTCGCGAAATTCGGCAGAAATATCCCGATACGATGTTCGCTGCTGAAACTCTGGGTTGTACCGCTGATCAGACCAAGCAGACGGCGCAGGCCGGTTTTGATTTTGTATTTAACAGCTCCAAATGGTGGGATTTCCATGGCGCCTGGCTATTGGAGCAATATCAACTCGTGCGTGAGATCGCGCCGTCCATCAGTTTCCCAGAGAGTCACGATACCGACCGGTTGTTCCAGGAAGTCGACGGCAATGTGGCGGCCATGAAGCAGCGCTATCTGTTTTCAGCCCTGTTTTCCGCTGGCGTCATGATTCCCATTGGCTTTGAGTATGGCTTCCGTCGGCGTTTGCATGTGGTTGAAACTCGACCTGGCGACTGGGAGCAACCTAATGTTGATCTGTGTGAATTCATCACAAACGTTAATGCGATCAAGCGGCAATATCCGATTTTCCAGGAAGAATGCCCGACCACTATCCTGCCCTACCAGAATCCGAATATTCTATTGATGTGGAAAGCCTCGGCGCGCACCCACGAAGAAGCATTGATCGTCTTGAATAAAGATCCGTGGAATCACCAATATTTCTATGCCGAGAATATTGGCACCTACATCCAGGCGGGCGCTCCACTGCAGGATGTATCGCCTGAATACACCCTGGAGTACATTCCGCGCCCGTTTTCCTATGACCTGCGGCCCGGACAAGCATTCGTCATGGTCGCCAGCCGCGATCACTTACCGCAGCAGCAATAGACGACGGTATGCGGGCGCGCTCCACCGCTTTTCGGGATAAGGGCGCTTTGGACCGCGCCGCCCGCGCCGGAATCCGACAATAAGGACGGAAGAGTTTATGTATATTGTTCAAATTGCTCCCGAGTGCGCACCGGTAGCTAAAGTCGGCGGATTGGCGGATGTGGTTTTTGGCTTGAGCCGGGAACTGGAAATTCGCGGCAATGAGGTTCACATCATCCTGCCCAAATATGACTGCATGCGTTATGATCACATCTGGGGTCTGCAAGTCAGTATGAAGGATCTGTGGGTGCCCTGGTACAATGGGGCCATCCATTGTTCAGTGTGGTTCGGTTTTGTGCATGGACGCAAATGCTTTTTCATTGAGCCGCATTCTCAAGATAATTTCTTCAATCGCGGCCATTTCTACGGTTTTTCGGATGATGTCAGCCGCTTCGCCTTTTTCAGTAAGGCGACGTTGGAATTCCTGCTTAAGGACAATCGCCGACCGGACATCATCCACTGTCACGACTGGCAGACGGGTTTAGTGCCCGTGCTGCTGTTCGAGCAGTACGCCCACGGCGGCATGCACTGGCAGCGCGTTTGTTATACCATCCATAACTTCAAGCATCAGGGACTGACCGGCGAGTATGCGCTATGGGCTACTGGTCTCACCAATATTGCCCATTATTTTAATTACGACCGATTGCGCGACAATTTCAATCACACCGCAGTCAATCTGATGAAGGGTGGCGTTGTTTACTCCAATTTCGTGACAACGGTGTCGCCGGCCCATGCGCATGAGGCGCGCTTTACCGATCAAGGGAGCGGATTGAGCCACACGCTCAACGTCCATCAAAGCAAGTTTGGCGTCGTACTCAATGGGATTGATTACGATGTGTGGAATCCGGAAGTCGATCCACATATTCCCAGTCGCTATAGCATCGAAACTCTGGATAAGAAGTATGAGAATAAGGATGCCTTGCGCGATCGGTTATGGCTTAGCAAGGAGTTCAAGCCGATTATCGCCTATGTGGGTCGGCTCGACAGTCAGAAAGGCGTTGATCTGATTCATCACGCGATCTTCTATGCGCTACGCAATAACGCGCAGTTCGTGCTACTCGGCTCCAGCCCCGAACCCAATATCAACCATCATTTCTGGAATCTGAAGCGCCATCTCAACGACAGCCCCGATTGTCACCTTGAACTCGGATTCAATGAGGAACTGTCGCATTTGATCT
>JAGRHK010000328.1 GCA_020444985.1 Candidatus Competibacteraceae bacterium | reverse complement strand
TGGGTGGTATTGCCCACGACCAGCGGTTGACCGTTGTTGAGGAATACATTCAGGCTGCCATCCTGTTGCGTCACGACCTGAATGCCGGCCAAGTTGGACAAATCCACCAGCATCCGGTCACGGTCATCGAGCAGATCGTTGGGCGGATTCGCGGCGGAATCTGCGGCCTGGGCAACCGCCCGATTGATGTCGGCGATGCCCGTAGCCAGGTTGTTAACGGCAGCGACCGCATTGATGATGCCGGCATCCACCGCATTGCGCAGATCGCTCAGGGCGCTGTTGATATCCTGGAGGCGCGTGGTCAGCGTTTCCGCTTCGTCCAGAAAGACCTGCCGGGCTGGAATCGAGGCGGGGGCATTGGCCAGATCCTGCATCGCGCCGAAGAATGTTTCCAGATCGGGCGTCAAGCCGACATCGGTATCGCCGAGCAGTGCGCTCATCTGGCTGGTCAGGTCATTAAGCGTTTCATACTGGCGGACTCCGCTGGTATGGCCGCGCAATTGCTTCATCACGAAATCGTCGTATGCGCGGGTCACGCTCTCGATATCGACGCCCGTACCCATGTAGCCATAGGACTGTTTTTCGGGTGTCGCCGTGCCCAGTTCTACCCGTTGCCGGCTGTAATAGGGGGTATTGACGTTAGCGACGTTATGGCCGGTTGTGGCCATGCTGGCGCGGAAGGCCATCAGCCCGCGGATTGCCGTATTCAGGATATCGACCATAAATAATTCCCTTGCGGGCCTCCGGATGAATGAACTAACTCTTCTCCCGGGTTATCGGCCCGACGCTGGCGGACTTGAGCGTCTCCAGCGCTTCGTCGAACGACGGGCCATTCATCAAACCCAGGATTTTCCGGGCATACCGGGGATCCGTGGCGTAACCGGCGCGTTGCAAAGCGTGCAGATAAGCTGCGCCATCGTCGACCCGTGTGAGCGCTTCCCGGTAGCGCGGGTTGACTTGCAGGAAGTTCACATAGTCGCTGAAGCTTTCGCTATAGGAGCGATAAGCGCGGAAGCCATCCTTTTGGCGCACCGCAACGCCCTTGACGAACTCAAAGGTGGAATTGACCACCCGCTCGCCATCCCAACCGCGATGCGCCTTGATGCCAAACAGGTTGTAACTGGTGCGGCCATCGGCAAAACTCGGCACCGATTTTCCCCAGCCGGTTTCGTGCGCCGCTTGGGCAATGAGCACTTCCGGGGCCACCCCCAACTGTTTGGCGGCATCCTGAGCGTGCGGCCACATGCGCCGGACAAAAGCGACCGGAGAAGTCGGTTCGTAGGGCGCATCATCAATCGGATAAGCATCGTTCGCTGCTTTAGCCGTTGCTATGAAAGGCGTCGGTTTAGGGAGGGGCGCGGGCGACGGCATTCTGACGCTGGAGCGAATCCGTTGCACTTGGAGCAAGGTGGCCATGGGATCGCCGATGGAGGTTGGCGACGTGGGCGGAGTTGGGGGACCGGCTTCACCGCCCAGTTGCCGAACCAGAGCGTCACTCAGTCCCATTTTGCCCTGTTGCGCCAGGCTCAGGGCCAGTTGCTGGTCGAACATGTCGCGGTAGAAGCGAGTTTGTTCGCTGTCCATGAGTCCGCCATCGCCCGGACTGGCGTCGCGCATACTCTTGAGCATCATCTGGATGAATACCGCTTCGAATTGCTTCGCGGCCTCACGGAGCGCTTCGGGCGATTTCTGTTGCGCCTTGCGCCGCAGATCGGACAAGCCCTGCACATCGGTGTAAACGAACGCTGAGTCGGTGGCGTCGACCATGATGATGCCTCCTTCTTCGCCTCTTCAGCGCATGCGCGCTTGAATCTCGCTAAAGCGGCGAATCCAGGGTTTGATCGAACCGGAGCGGGCCGCGATTTCCGTCGCGATTTTCTGCGCAGCGGCAAAATCCGGATAGTCGCCGATGACCAGCGAGTGCCAGGGGCCCGATCGGCTCGGTGACGTGAAATAGGCTTTCGGCCCATCGGCTGTGATGGAGTCCGATGCCGCGATTTCCCGGAGCCGATCCAGATCCTTGCCACTATAAAGCTGCACGGTGTAGTGATTGGGATCGCGCCCTTCCAGCCAATCCGGCTCCAGGAGGGTGCGGGCCAGCGCTTCGGGTTCGATCGGCGGCGGAATTCTGGAAGTCAGCGTCGCTGCTTCCACCGAGGCGGTCGGAGGCGCGCCAAGCGGCGCTTCAGCGGGCGCTTCGACTGGCGGTTCCGGATCCAGCTCGATCGGCGGTGGAATATTGGACCTCGGCATGGAAGTCGGCAGGGGGTCTACCGGCCGCGTTTCGGCCGCCGGCGAAGCATGGCTTGCGGCTTCCGGGCTGGGTTCCATCGTGTGCGCTTCCGGGGAATTCGCCGGCTCCGCTTGATGACCCACATTGGCCAGATACGGAGGATCGGTCACCGAAGTCTCGGGTTGTTGCGAGGGATGCGCAGCCGGTGGCGCATGATCGGCGCTGGCGGCTTGGGCAGCCGATTCATCCGGCTGACTCAGGTTGATCATCATGTTGATCGAACCGGCTTGTAAGCCGATGGCAACGAGCAAAACGCTGCTGAATAGCGCGAGAGGTTTCCACGAGAGACTGGTCATGATGCGTACTCAGATGATAATCAATTCGGCTTTGAGGGCGCCCGCAGCTTTCAGCGCCTCCAGAATGGCGATCAGATCGGTGGGAGAGGCGCCCACCTGGTTGACGGCGCGCACGATGTCATCCAGGGCGACGCCGGGGTTGAACAGAAACATCGGCTTCTTTTCCTGATTGACCGAGATATTGGCGTTGGGCGCTACGGTCGTTCGCCCACCGGAGAAAGGCGCGGGCTGACTGATCATCGGGTCGGAGGTAATGGTGACGGTCATGTTTCCGTGGGAAACTGCGGCGGGGCCAACCTGGACATTTTGACCGATCACGACCGTGCCGGTTCGCGAATTGACGATAACCTTGGCGGCGCTCTGCGCAGGAACCACTTCAATGTTTTCCAGCACGGCGATCAGGCTGACCCGCTGGTTGGGATCGATGGGCGCGCGCACCTGGACGGAAACCGCGTCAATCGCCTGCGCCGCCTGGCCGCCGAGCGCTTGGTTGATCGCTTCGACCATCCGTTCGGCGGTGGTGAAGCGCTTGGTTGATCGCTTCGACCATCCGTTCGGCGGTGGTGAA
>JAGRHK010000327.1 GCA_020444985.1 Candidatus Competibacteraceae bacterium | reverse complement strand
CGATCAGTGAGCGGACATGGTTCAGCACCGTTGCCAGATGAAAATCGGTCGGCTCCAACTCCAGTTTGTCGGCTTCAATCTTGGAGAAATCAAGAATATCGTTGAGAATCGCCAACAAATGACATGCAGATGTAACAATTTTATTGAGTCGTTCCACCTGCGCGGGTAGAACCTGTTCGCGCTGCAGCAGGTGCGTCAGTCCGAGAATAGCGTTCAGCGGTGTGCGAATCTCGTGCGACATATTAGCCAGAAACGCGCTTTTCGCCCGATTGGCCGTTTCGGCTTCACGAGCCCGGCGCTCCAGTTCGCCATTCAACATCCGGATCTGTTCGGTGCGTTCGACAACCCGTTGCTCCAACGCCTCCTGGTAGCGCTCCAGCTCCCCCAGACGTTGCTGCCGCCAGGCCATCAGAATCAGGCCACCGCTGGCCAGGATGGCAAAGAGTGCGCCGATCGCACTAATTATAGCTAACCAACTGATTTCGCTAAAAATATCAGAACGATCCACCTTGACGCCAAGCAGCCATGCAGTGCCCGTCACCTGGCTTGTGGCCGCCAGTACCGCCACGCCGCGATAATCCACGCCTTCATAAATGCCCGGCCCGCTGAGAATAGCTTGCACCGCTGGATGCGCCTTCTGCTTGAGCGACATGCGCGCCTGCAGCGCGGTATCCGGACGATAGCGCAGATCAGTCAGGAACAGAACATCATCCCCTTCTCGGCGCATGAGCGCCAGATCGCCAGTCGGGAGCAATCCATCGCGAGACAGGATCATGGGAAACAAGTGACGTTCGGGATCGCTGCACAGAACAATGACAGCAACCGGCGCGGGTTGCGCCAATCGTTCATCCCGAATAATGGCCAGATAGGCGAGATGAATAGCGCCTGTTACGTTATCGCGATGCAAATCCACCAGGAGCGGATGCGCGGTGGTCAGCGTTTGCGCAATGGCGCTCTCAATCGCGCGATCTTTCGCACAGGTCGCGCCAGCGCTCAACAAAGGATGGCCGTTCAGGTCGAGCACCTCCAGCGCCGCATATCCATGAGCGAGGCGGGTCGCTTCCAGTCGGGTCTGCAAAACTTCTTCCCCATGACGGTCCGGGTGGGATCGCCAGTCCATCAGGCTCGCGCCGAGTGCGGTGTCCGCCGTGTAGGTCTGAATATCGTTGCGGCGTTCGCGCAACCAGTTTTCCACCTGCTGGCTGCGCAGTTCGGCGATGGCCATGAGTTGCTTCATCTGACGTTGGCGCATCAGATCAGCGAAGACATGGAAAGCGCCGCCGCCAATGGCGACGATGATCATCGCCAACAGGAAGAAGATAGCGATCAACCGCCAGGGATGATTCACCGGTTCCGCCCCCATTTTTCCAAATGACGCCGGTATCGAGTCAACCCGCATTCGCTATGCCGAGTCATGGAAACCGTCATGCCTGACCTCGCTCTTTTAATCCGCTTCAAGGTTGCCGACATGGATTTTGTTGAGTAAAGCCAGTGCTTCCAAGTAGTCGAACGCATTAATATGGCGCTCCATCTGGTCCGCCACAGGCCCCAACGCCACCCGCAACGCCCCGGCGGATTCACGGAACACTTCGTTAGCCCGCATATCATCTTCCAGCAACAGCGCCTTCAATCGGGCCAATGCCGCATCAACTTGCGCCGCGTTCACTGCGACCGGCAACACCGCATCCTCGATAGGCAGCGCCGCTTCCAGCGCCATAATCAAGGTCTGCTGTTGGGCTTCCACCGCCGCAATCTGTCGTTCGAGATCCACACCGCTCGGTTGCTGAGTCGCTTGCTCCAGGGCTGCAGCAAGTTGTTGTAGCTGCGTCGCCCCCAGCGTACCCGCGATGCCTTTCAGCGAATGCGCGATCCGCTGGGCGGACGCACGATCACCCTCAGTCAAGGCGACGCGCAATCGCGCCATGTCATGCGCATGGTTGGCGATAAACAAGCGCAGTAACCGCAGGTAGCTGGCCACTTGACCACACACCCTGCTCAGCCCGAGATCCAGGTCAAGATCGGCAATACGTTCCAGAGACGCCAATACGTCGGTATGAACCGCTTCCGGTTGCACAGCGGGCAACACGGGCAACAGCGGCGCATTGGCATCCGGCGCTGATTTCGTCGGCAACCAGTGCAACAGCGTCGTGAACAGGGTTTTGGGATCGGCCGGTTTGCCGACATGGTCGTTCATACCCGCTTCCAGACAACGCTGGCGATCCTCGGCGAAAGCATTGGCGGTCATCGCCAGAATCGGCGTCGTTTCCCGACCCGGTAAGCGCCGAATCGCTCGCGTCGCTTCCAGACCGTCCATGATCGGCATCTGAATATCCATTAGAATCAGCGCGTAGTCGGTCGCCTGGACTTTGGCGAGAGCATCCTGCCCATCGACCGCCGTGTCCACCGCCAGATGCACAGCGCGCAGTAGATCCAGCGCGACCTCGCGGTTGATGGCGTTGTCTTCCACCAGCAGCACCCGCGCTCCAACGTAGTGTTGCCGCAGGGCATTCTCGGCATCTGGAACGAACGCTGCCAAATCAGGCGTCAGCCGCTGTCCCCGCCGCAGTTGCGCGGTGAACCAGAAGGTGCTGCCTTGGCCGAGTTCGCTCGTTATACCAACCTCCCCGCCCATCAATTTCGCCAGCCGCCGGGTGATCACCAGTCCCAGCCCAGTGCCGCCGTATTGGCGAGTCGTCGAAATATCCGCCTGCTCGAAGGCGTTGAACAACCGGCTCTGCTGCTCCTGCGTCAGGCCAACCCCGGTATCCTGGACTTCAAAGCAGACCGTCAGCCGTTCGTCTTCCTCGTTCTGCAGGCGGGCGCGCAAGATGATCTCGCCCTGAGTGGTAAACTTGACGGCATTACTGGCGTAGTTGAGCAACGCTTGGCGCAATCGAGTGGCGTCGCCGCACAGCCACTGCGGCGCGGCGCTTTCATCGATCGCAATCGTCAATCCCTTTTCTTTGGCGGCATCAGCGATCAGCGAGCGGACATGGTCGAGCAGCGCCGAAAGATGAAAATCCGTGAACTCCAGCTCCAGTTTACCGGCTTCAATCTTGGAAAAATCCAGAATGCCGTTGATCAACTCCAGCAGATGACGAGCAGCCGTGGCAATCTTGTTCAGCCGTTCCGCGTGCGCGGGCGGAACGTGGTCGCGCCGCAACAGGTGTGTCA
>JAGRHK010000326.1 GCA_020444985.1 Candidatus Competibacteraceae bacterium | reverse complement strand
CGAAATCATCGCGGTCTCGATGAAGCGTGCGTGCGTTTGAAAGAGAGATAACGAAAGCTTTATCCGCATAGAAGAGATGTGGATACTGTCATAATGGGATCGTTATCGAGGATTGTTATATCATGCGCACTTGTTTACCCATTGTTGGGTTATTTCTTGGTCTGTTTTCAGCGGCCGGCGCTACAGGTGAAATTCCTGAAATATTTTTGCCACTGGATGACGCCGGAGCACCGCAGTATTCACTCACAATGGGACAACGGACCGGTTATTACCGCGTGCGATTGAATACGCGACTCCGCAGTCCCTTCACGCCATTATCCGCAGTGCGTCTCTCGCTGCCGAGGGGCGTTGAATACACGGTCATTAAAGACAAGCAGATCGCGCATGCCAGCGGCAGCTTCACCTGGGTTGGCTTCATCGAAGGATGTGGCAATAATTGTCGTGTTATCATCACCACCCGGCAAGGGCAAGCGTTTGGACGCATCCTGACTCAAGATGGCGAATTCCTGCTGGAAAGCCATCGTTCGGGAACATGGCTAATCGATCCACACGAAGCCGGTTGGTTGTCGGGCAACCGGTCTGATGACGCCCTAGCGCCGCCTTTCACCGATGAACTATCCCCTCTGGACCCGGCGACGGACAAACGTCTACCGACCTTTTCGGGGGAATCTCTCGCTCAGACGCAAGCCGATGCGTCCAGCACCGTCGATGTCATGCTGCTCTACACGGCAGGCATGGCTGAGCGCTATGGTTCCGGTTTGCAAGCGCGTCTCGACCACCTGGTCGACATCGCGAATCTGGCGTATAGCGACAGTCTGGTGGCTTTGACCTTGCGCCTGGTCCAGGCCGTCCAGGTGAGCTACAGCGATACGACATCGAACGAGACAGCACTTTACACATTAACCGATGGCTCGGACGCTGCCTTGGCCGACGTAGCCGCCTGGCGCAATCAATACGGCGCGGATTTGGTGGCCTTGCTCCGTCCTTTCTCCAACGCCAGTCACAATGGTTGTGGCATTGCGTGGATTAATGGTGGTGGCGGACAAGCGCTCAATGCTTCCTTCGGTTACGCCGTGGTGAGCGATGGCGACGACGTCGGCGGATCGCTATATTATTGCGATACCTACAGTCTTACGCATGAACTGGGCCACACCATGGGCAGTGTGCATGATCGAGCGAATACCAGTAACGTTGGCGCTTACGCCTATTCCTATGGCTACGGCGTCGATGGCCTGTTCGGAACTATCATGAGCTATATCCGACCGACGGTCGGCAAATTCTCCAACCCAAATCTCAACTGTTCAGACAGCCAAGCCTGTGGCATCGCCAATGATGCCGATAATGCCCTTTCCTTGAACAATACGCGCACAGCCGTGGCCGGTTTCAAGACGATCATCACGGACCAATTGACGCTGGAGAACACAACGGTAACGGAGGAAGAGACGCATGTCGCGCATCGAACGATCACCGCTGGTGCTGCCTATACGGTCAGCTCTACGGGTGATGTGACGCTACGCGCGGGCGAGCGGATTATCTTGCAACCTTGGTTCCGGGTGCAAATGGGTGGGCGCTTCCGAGCCGAGATTGACTCTAGTCTGATACCCTGAGTACCGCCTCTGACCCGAGTAAATTTCACGGCAGTCCATCCCCGCCGCTGGCGCGCCCTGGCCCAGCGGCGAGGTGGTTTCAAGACGCGCTCAGCGTTGCGTCAGGACCACCGGCAACCTCCCACCGGCTAGTAAACTCTCGATCTCGGCCAGCCGGGCCTCCAGGGCTGCTGCCTTGGTCTGTGCGGATGCGAGTTTCGCGACCTGGTCCGTCAATGCAGCGATCTTGGCCTGCGTGGATTCCAGTTCGACTTGGCGGGCTTGCAACGCGGCAATTTCCGTCTGCTGCGCCTTGACCGCCTCGACCAGCACCGCGACCAGGGCCATGTAGTTCACCCCCATCGCCTGACCGTCCGTAGCGTTACGTTCGACGACCTCCGGTAATACGGTCGCTACATCCTCGGCAATCAGGCCCAGCGCCAACTGGCCGCTGTCCTTCCAGACAAAACGCACCCCTTGCAATTGACGTACCTGTTCCAGAGCATTTGCAAGCGGTTCGATGTTCTCCTTGAAGCGGCGCGAGCTGCTCGCAATAAAACTCTTCGCCAGCACATCGCCGCTGTTGGTAATCGTCAAGCGCCGCGTTCCGGAACCGCTGACTGTTGCGCCTAGGTCGTTGATGACGAATTCACCGGTATTGGAACCGCTGGCGTTGGCGCCCACCACGTAGGTCTTGAGCGGGACGTTGGCGGCGGTGGTCCGCACCAGCATGAACGCTGCCGTATCCACAGAACGGTCCATGCGGAAGACCGCATTCGACCCTCTCAGATGCAGTTGCCGATCAGGACTGCTAATGCCCATACCCACATTGCCGCTGCTACTAATCTCCAGGGCGTTTTGTGCTTCGCTTTGGATCGACCACGGCATAAGAGTGGCGGCGAGCACGGCGGCGAACACCCATCGCGGCGCAGAATTGATTGGCATCACCATTTGTAAAGTTTGCTTCATCGGACGTTCCTCATCAGGTTGCTGTAGGGTTGATTGACAATGGTATTCATTAGTCAGGATAGCCCTGCCGGTCATGCCTGACAGGGCCAAGGGGGTTCGCCGCGGACCGTCATCTGCTGACGACGGGCCGGGGCATCATTCAACGTGTGCTGGGTGTGCTGGATTCGCTCAGCGGATTGTTCAGCCGATGCAAGACTTCCGCCTGCCCCGGTCCCTGTTCAGGGTTGATCCACCACAACTCGCGATCTTCGTTGCGGAACACCGGCGCTTGTTCGGCCAGCGCTGCATCCTCCGGCCAGGCCAAGCGGACATCGCGGGCGCGATCGCGATCATGCAGATGCAGCCAGGCCGGCCCTTCAGCGCCCTGCTCCCGGTAGGCGAGGTAGCGGCCATCGGCGCTGAGCGCCGCGCAGCAGTGCTCCAGCACGCCGAGCAGGGGATCATTCACCAGGCTAAGCCGCTCGACCCGCAGCAGGTCATTGAGATAGATCTGCTGGCGCGCGTCAGCATCGGGACGCTGATAGGCGATCTGGTCGCCAGCAGCATCGGCAGCCGGGCGGCTGGCCTGCGGGTCCGGGGAGCCGCCTTCGTCCAGCCCCACTGCCTCGCGCCGACCGTCGTACA
>JAGRHK010000325.1 GCA_020444985.1 Candidatus Competibacteraceae bacterium | reverse complement strand
CCTGCTCGTCTGGCGGTTGAGCGTTGTCGCTCTGGATCAGCCGTTGACCTGGCGGTTGGCGCGGTTACTGCGTTTCACCGTACCGGGCGGCGCAGGCGGTCGCCGGCGCGTCGAGGAGAGTGTGCAGGCGTACGCGATGCTGGTAGCGACTGTCCCCGTAGTCGTCAGTTTGGCGCTGGGAATGCTGGGCCATGTGACGCCACAACTCTGGCCGGCTCTGGGCATGAGCCTGTTGTTATTTACGTTGGCCGGCAGCCGTTACCAGACGGCGACGCCGGTTGGCGCAGCTTTGGTCACGTTGACGCTCGGCGTCTGGTTGATCAGCGCCTGGCTGAACCCGCCCAGGTTATTCATTCTGGGTCAACCGCTGGCCAATGTTGGTTTGAGTTTGCTCATGACGCTGGCGGCGGTCAGATTAACATCGAAACGCGGCGCACCGTTCGCGTATTGTCATCGCCCCCTGTGGATAATCGGTGGATTGCTCTATGGACTGGCGCTGGCTGGGGCGGTGTTGGGCATTTTGGCCAGCGCGCCCGGTTTACCGTTGTTGCTGACGTTGCTGTGTATCGCATTGTTCCCGTTGACCCGTGCGTTCGCGCAGGCGGCGCTCTGGCGCGGTCTGGGATTGGCGCTGTTGCTCAGCGCTCTGGCATGGAGCGTTGCTGATCTGGGCGGGTTGGCCGTTTGGAATGAAGCCTGGTGGAGTCTGGGTTGGGGTTATGCGCTGTGGAGTATCGGCCATCTGCTGTTGCCGTTCTGGAACGCGCGCTGTTCCGACTGGAACATGGCGGTCAATCCGTGGCCTTGGCTGGGACTGATGGCCGTTGCATTCGGCGCCGGGACCGGGTTCGTGACCGGGGAACCCACGCTGGCCGTATTGCTGGCGGGATTGGCGCTATACGCTTTTCTGATGGGTTGGCAACGGCGAGAACGGTTCTGGCTGAAGGTCGGACTCCCGTTGGCATTGGCCAGCAGTTATGCGCTGTGGTGGTGGAATCAACCCTTGACCGGGTCGACGGCGATTGCGGCGTTGCCCTGGCTGGCTTTGCAAAGCAGCCTGCTGTGGCTGCTGTCTCAATCGATGCAACGCGCTTTGACCCGCTGGCTCGATGCTCACGATCTTCAAGCCGATGCCCAACGGTTTCGACGCTGGCTGGATGTTAAGGAAGCGATTGGCGAAACGACGTCCGGGTTGTGGCTGGCGACTTTACTGGGCTTGGGGTTGCATATCGCCGCCGTGGCGGCTTGGCAACGGGGACTTGGGGTCTGGCCGTGGCATTTTGGTCTCTTCACCGATGCCTTGGCGGCAGGCGCGACCCTGATCTTGTTGTTGATCTGGACCGGGTTGCAAGCCTGGAAATGTCGCGATGAGTCAAAACGGATTTATGCCACCGGGCTATTGCTTGGCGTGTTGGCGGTTTATGGACGGTTGATTCTGTTTGGCCTGATGCCCTGGACGCCCTGGGATACGATGGGCTTGCTGGCCGGGGCAGGCGCGGCTTTCCTATTGTATCAGTGGACCGGGTTACGGCCCTTTTATCATCTGGCCGTGGGATTGCCATTGCTGGCGCTAGTGACCGCGCCCTGGCAACTTGCCTCGCCATGGATGGGCGGGACGTTGTTGACCGCAGGATTACTGTATCTATCGCTGGCCGGGGCGCTGCGTAATCCGCTGCCATTTTATCTGGGAGTACTGGCCTTGAACGGCGCGATTTACCTCTGGGCGCCATTGTGGGCGCAACAGTATGGATTGTGGCAGTTTTATCTGATTCCGGCGGCGGTGTCAGTGTTGGCCTTGTTGCATCTGCATCGGCGGGAGTTGCGGCCCCAGGTCTTGAATGGGGCGCGGCTGGCGGCGTTGAGCGTGTTATATGCCGGAGCAGGGCTGGATGTATTTCTGCAACCAGAGTTATGGGTATTCGCGCTGGCGTTGGCATTGGCGCTGGCCGGCGTATTGATCGGCATCGCCCTGCGCATCCGCGCTTTTCTCTATGCGGGCGTGGCGTTCCTGGTGCTGAATATTACTGGGCAACTGCTGCGCTTTTATCCAGAACAGGGCATGAGTCGAGCGCTGATCCTGCTTGGTTTAGGCGCGTCGATTACCACGGGGATGGTGCTGTTCAATCTCAAACGCGAGGCGATTATGCAGCGCATTCGAATCACGCGGGCGGATTTGACCGAGTGGGATTAACGCGCGTTCCCCGCTTGTCGTTCACCCGCAAAATTAATTTCATGGCCACTCCGCACTAAACCCAAATCATGCCCAGCGCGGTGACCGCCAGCAGCAGGCCCATGATCGTATTGAACTGGCGCAGCCGCGATCCCTGTTGCAATTGATTTTGCAAGGCCGCGCCGAGGACAGCCCAGCAGGCGATACAAGGACCCGCGATCACTAGGAAGCACAGGATGACCGCCAGGGTCGCCGTGGTCTGATCGCCCGCCGTGATCGGCAGCAGACCGGGTAGAAAGGACGTTACCGCCGTGATCGCCATCATCCAGGCCTTGGGATTTGCGAACTGGAATAACATGGCTTCGGCGGCGCTCAAGGGACGACCGAGCGCTTGCGCATCCAACCGCACGCTCGATGCGCATAACTTCCACGCCAGCCACAGCAAATAACCCAACCCCAGGATGCGCAAGGTTGACTCCAGTCCCGGCGCGGCCAGCAACAATGTAGCAACGCCAGCTCCGGCCAGCCCGATTAACAAGCCCATGCCCATTAGAATTCCTGCCATGATCGGTAGGGTGGCGCGCAGGCCAAACTGGGCGCCCGTGACCGTCAGCATCAGATTATTGGGTCCTGGGGTAATCGACATGGTAAAGGCAAACAGCGTCAAGGCGGCCCAAGGGGCGAAAGAAAGCGATTCCGGCGACATGACAACGACTCCTCGACAGAAATAAGGAGGATGTACATTATCGCTTTAAACCAGTACAGTGCAGATACAATTTTAAAGACAGTCAACTCTTCTGTGCTGGATATTTATCCCCAACTGGCCTGGAGCCGCTACCATGACACTTGATGAAATCCTCTCCACACCAGCGGTGTCCACCGATTTGGAGCCGCTGATTCCGCGGACGCTGCTGAGCGGTGAAGCGGGGATGACCCTGGTCGAGCGTTTGGTCAGCGGGCTGCGCCACCGTATCGATCAACGCCTGTTGCGCCCCGGTAGTCGCCTGCCT
>JAGRHK010000324.1 GCA_020444985.1 Candidatus Competibacteraceae bacterium | reverse complement strand
CAACCGTCACATCCGACCAGCGGGTCAGGCCGGGGGGCAGCATCAGGCGCAGACAGGCGTTGAGCGGGGTGAGGTAGCTGTCGGCGAGCCAGCGGGCCAGAGCGACCTGAGTGGGGGTGACGACCGGCCGGTCGTCGATCAGGCTGATGACCGGCTTCGTATCCTGCACCGGTGCTTCCTCAGCAAAGCCAATCACGATCCCCTGCGCCAGCCGCCGGCCGAACTCCACCTCCACCAGGTGACCCAGGGCCAGCGTCCCCTTCAGGTCAAACGGGACATAATAATGAAACGCATTCTCCAGCGGCGCCTCGATGTTGATGACCAGTTCCGCGAACATGAGTTCTATTGTAACCGGTTTTTGTTAGCGGTGGGTGAGGTGGTCTGGATCGAAGCGGCCAATTCTTCTGCCTGTTTTAGAAGTTCTTACGCTTTTTAAAAGGAAACATATGAAACGCTGGGTTCAAAATTGTCTCAGACACAGTAGAATACCTTTAACCAAACGATAGCCAGTTGTAGATCAGCAAGCATATGCGGAGCAGGATCACGATGATTTCGCGAAAGAGTAATCTGCTCATTTGGCGAATCGTGTCAATCGTAATCAGGCTGAATATGGGGGATAACGTATGGACGAATCGCCAGAGTCCAGGATCGCTGAGCTCGAAAAGCAATTAGCTGAATCCGAGCACATCAGGCGCTTGCTGGAGAGCATGCTTAGTGCACTGAACTTCGAACTCAATAATCGTTTAACCTCGATATTGGCTTACTCAACACTACTTCACAGCGCATCCAATTCGGAACCTTTGAGCAAAAGCCAGACAAAATATGCTGGCAGAATCGAAATTTCTGCCATGCATCTGAGTCAAATGGTACAAGAAGGTCGCGATCTGCTGTCGATCCTGGTTCGAGATCAGATGAATCTGGTTAACCTGAGGCTCGAGCCATTTTTGCGTAGAGTCACAAAAGAAGAAATTATCGTCAATGACTTGTTACCGGATCAGGCTGTTATTGCAGATGAGTCATTGCTCGAGTCGTTGCTGCGGGTTGCTCTGTCGCTTCCCCGCGCTAAAGTTGCGCAACGGCAGGTTACGATAAGTTCATTGCCTGAACAGCGAACCATCGAGATATGCCTGGTATTATCTGCTAAGCAAGATTTCGAGATTTCGACACACGATTTACTTGTGCAGGCGTGTCAGATAGGTGCAATGAAATTGGCTGGATCTTTTTCCATTGTTAAGGAATCGCCACGGGCGGCAAGAATTGTGTTGACCTTGCCGGCAGGAAGAGTTGAATAATTATGAGCGCTTTCAGTATACGCTTGCCCAAAATGATGCACGAACAAGTTCGCGAATTAGCCCAGGAAGAAGGGATTTCAATTAACCAGTTTGTCCTGCTGGCGCTGGCAGAGAAGATCGCGGCTTTACAGACGATCAATTACCTGGAAGAGCGGGCGCGGCGGGGCAGCCGGGAACAACTGCTGGCGATACTGGATAAGGCGCCGGATGTCGAGCCGGAAGATAATGATCGGTTGAATTAGCAGGGGTAGCGCTTGTTTGATGTTGATATTTGGCGCGGTTGGGCGTAGAGATTTCTCGCTACGTAGGGACGGGATGTTTGATGGTGAGAAACGCTCGAAATGACGGTCTTGGGGCTAGTGCCTACATCCGAACATTAACGTTGTAACCAGTCGCCTTGCTGACCACGCGGGCGATGTCGATCTTCAGATTGGGATTGCCGCGGACCTGCTGGGTGATGTCCATACCGGAGCGATATTCAATTTGCAGCTGGTTCTCGCCGGCCAGATAGAGGGTGAAGGGCAGAATATTCGGTTGGTCGTTCAACCGCAGCTGGTGGCTTTTGTCGTTGGCCAGCATGCCATGGCCGCCGTTGCGGGTGACATTGCGCCCGGGTGGCGCTTCTTTTTGCGGGTCGCCCTCATATTCCGCTGCTGTGCGGGTGTTGCCGCTCATGTGAGCCCAGAAGGTGCCGTCGCGACCGGCCGGATCCCGTTGCACATCAATGTAATAAACCCCGGAAAAAGCCGGGCTGTAATAGGTGTCCGGATTAAAGGCCGGTTCGTTGGCCCCGCGCGTGATATCCCCGTTGGCCTTGGGTTCATGCTGGTCAGCCGGCCTGAACAGCTGCAGAATCTCCTGATTCTCGGCCATACTTTTCTGGTTGCTCAGCTCGAGGGCGTTGCCTTGTTGCTGGGCGATCTCCCTTGGATTTGCCGCGGGCGTCGCACGACGTTTTTTCTTGAAGGGCCAGCGCTGGATGATGAAAGCTGTGGGTTAAGCCACCGGCAAGCTCGTTGGCTCTCGCCTGCTGGTGTGCGCGGCATCAGCCATGAGAGTGTGGGTAGCCTGATTGCCGATGGTTCGCTGCAGGTGCAGTATTTCCCGGGCGGCGACGGTGTCCGGGCGCTGGCGGATTTGTTGGATAAGCTCGTCGGTTTGTCTGTGAACGGTGCTGCTTTGCCGATGTGCCCCGGTGGCGTGGCGTGGACGCGTTGCGATGCGGGCCAGTTTGTATTTGGTCATGAGCGGCTCACCCTTGCCTGTGGATTAATAGCGACTGGATTTTAGGTGAATAGCCAGGTGGTGGCAAAAGATCGTAGTTATAGTTTTGGCTGTGCCTGCGCCTTTCGTGGTTGTGTCTCATGGGTGAAGGGGTATGCTTGCACTGGTGGTTTCTCGCTGCGGCAGGGTGGAAGTGTTGGCTGGATGAAGGCGCTCGAAATGACAGGGTGGCGGTGGCTGGCTGAGGGCGCGGTGGGCGGTAGAGATTTCTCGCTGCGGCAGGGTGGAGGTGTTCGATGGTTGGTGGCGCTCGAAATGACGACGACGGTGGGGCGGTTTCTCGCTGTGGCAGGGTGGAGGTGTTGGGTGGTTGATGGCGCTCGAAATGACAGGGGGGGCGTGGCTGTGACGGTTGAGTCGCGGGCGTATCGGCCCGACGACGAGGGGTTTTTGCGGCGGATGCATTATGAGGCGGTCTACTGGGGGCCGGGGCGGCCGTCGTTTGCGGAGGCGGCGGGGCGTCCGGGCTTTTTCTGGCAGATTGAAGGCTGGGGAGAGCGGGCCGGGGATACGGCGTTGATTGGCTGGGTTGGCGAGGGGCCGGTTGGGGCGGCCTGGTATCGTTTCTGGCCGGGCGCGGCGGAGGCACCGGCCGGTTTCATCGATACA
>JAGRHK010000323.1 GCA_020444985.1 Candidatus Competibacteraceae bacterium | reverse complement strand
AGGGCATCACGAAGAATTGAGTCTGGTTGCCGGTCTGCCCGGATGGGCGCATGCGCTGGTCGTCTTGGGAGCGGTGGCGACAGTGCTACTCGGTGGCCATTTTCTATCGCGACCGATCTTTCGTTTCATCGCCGCATCCCGGCTGCGGGAGATTTTCACCGCCACCGCTTTATTACTGGTGATCGGTATCGCGCTGCTGATGACGCTGGTGGACCTTTCCCCAGCCCTTGGCACTTTTCTTGCGGGAGTGGTGCTGGCCAACAGCGAGTTCCGTCATGAACTCGAATCCGATATTGAGCCTTTCAAGGGACTGTTACTCGGACTGTTTTTCATCACCGTGGGGGCCGGTATCGATTTTGGCATCATGTTCGCCAATTTCACCACGGTGCTGGGTCTGGCGCTCGGGGTGATGCTGGTGAAAGGGGGCGTCCTTTACGGTCTTGCCCGCCTGTTTCACATCCAATCACCGGGTAGTTGGCTGTTTAGCCTGGGACTGGCTCAAGTGGGTGAGTTCGGCTTCGTGTTGCTCAGTTTCAGTGTGCAGAATCACGTCATACCGTCGGACTTGGCGGCCACGCTGTCGCTGGCGGTCGCCCTCTCGATGCTCCTCACTCCGGCCTTGTTCATTCTGTATGACAAGGTAATCCTCTCGTGCCAGAGCACAACCGAAGGTCGAAAACCCGACGAGATTGAAGAACTCGGCACGGTTATCATTGTGGGCAATGGCCGTTTCGGCCAGATCATCCATCGGCTACTCGTTGCCAGCAAAGTGCCAACGGTGGTGCTGGACCACGAGGCGGCCATTATCGACATGCTGAGCAAGGTCGGAATTAAAAGCTACTACGGCGATGCCTCGCGGCCTGAGTTGCTGCATGCGGCGGGCATTGCGTCGGCCAGCGTGATGGTGATCGCTATAGACGACCGTGCGCGGGCCATCGAGATCGCCAAGCATGTCCGCCGTCACTTCCCACAGGTCAAAATTCTGGCGCGAGCATTTGATGTCAACCATCTCTATCTCTTGAATAAAGCCGGGGTGGATATCGCCGTCAGAGAGATGTTCGATGGTTCGCTGGAACTCGGTAAAACGGCACTGAAGGCCGTCGGGCTGCATCCGTTCAAGGTTGAAAAAATGTCACAAGCATTCCGCAAGCATGACGAAGCCGGGTTGAATAACCTGTATGAACTCTGGGATGAGAATACCGAAATGGCCAGCAACAAGGCATTTCTGGCGCGGGCGCGGGAGCATGGCGAAACACTCAGAGGCATGATGGAAGCGGATCGCCTGCAACTCCATGATCGCTCCGAGCGCGGCTGGACACCCCCACCCAAAGGCTACACCAAACATATGGAGCCTGAGTAATTGAACTCCCCCATACTTTATAAGAGTATAATTTTATTGATAAAATCATCCGATAAATAAACGGACTGGATATTCTCCTAAAGTACGGGACCGACGCCCCCTTGAAGGGGGTTCTCGGAATTAAAGGTCAGTTGATCCAATCGGCGATCTTCCTCCTCGCCAGTCAGAATCTCTCTTCCCTTTGTTCAAGGCGCTGCGCCAGCAATAATCTGGATTCGCCGTTCAGTTCCTATCTTCTATATAAACTGAAGGAACTTATGTTCAAGGTGCTGCGCCAGAAATAGCAGCAATAGCGCTAACATCAGAAATCGACAAAAAACGCGCTGCTGTGGCGCTTCCTTTGCACTACTCAGTGCCTTCCGTCTTGCAGTTTATTGGATCAGCGTATTTCCAGATCATAAAATCAATATAGATTTTTACAGGAGCCGCGACCATGTTTAAAACTATCAAGCTTCGCACGCAGCTAAACTTTGGCTTTGGCGCTGTC
Source organism: Candidatus Competibacteraceae bacterium (assembly GCA_020444985.1). Taxonomy (GTDB): domain Bacteria; phylum Pseudomonadota; class Gammaproteobacteria; order Competibacterales; family Competibacteraceae; genus UBA2383. The sequence continues at coordinate 1,356 of JAGRHK010000323.1, read as the reverse complement.
ATCATCCTGCTAATAATCGTAGCAACGACCTCATGGTGGGGATTGCAGGGCGCATCCGACGGCTTTGCTGAATATCACCGCCGCACTGTCAATTCCAGTCGCGTCAGCGCGTTCCAGAACTATCTGTTAAATGTTCGACTATCGGTCAAGAGCTTTCTTATTAACCCTGTTGAACGGTTTAGCGCGGATTATCGTCAGAATTTTGACGCTATGATAGCGCTGCTCAAGGAAATGCAGGCCAGTATCCATAAATCAGAGCGGGTAGAGAAGGTTGCAGCGATCAGCGAACGAATTGCCGAGTATGACAAAGCCTTTGTCGAAATCATGCTTCTCACCAAACAACGCGATCTCATCAGCGAGCGTATGATCGCGATTGCTTCAGAAATCCAGGAGATTCTGGCCAAACTGGATGACTCTGTTTCCGCCAGCGATAATAGGGTCGTTGTATCGCTATCCAATAGCCTGCAATTACAGACGCTGAATACCCGCTATTTTCTAATCAAATACTTATTTTCACATGCGCCGGAAGACTTTGCGAAAGTTCAGGAAGCAACCAACCGTATGGGCAATGTGGAAAAGACGCTGGCTGAACAATCCGCAGGCATCTATCAGAATTTCTTTGATCAATTTTATGATCAATATGAGGCTTTTTCTGCCCTGTTACCAATGCTGAGCCAGATGATCAGCCAGATCAATGGACAGGTGAAAAACACCTTGGATCGCATTGGGCCGGAAGTCGCTAAAATCACGGCAGACATGCAGGCAACCTACCGGACGGATCAGGAGGCGCTAGGTTTCCAAGTACATCATAATAATCAACAAGCCATTCAGATTGTAGTCTCAATCTCGATCGCAGCATTGTTGGCCGGCATAATCCTGGCCTGGTTGCTGTTGCGCATCATCCAACGGCCCATCGGCGGCGAACCGTCGAAAATGGCGGCCATCACGGATCAGATCGCATCCGGCGATTTAACGGTGCAGTTCACCAACAACGGCAAAGAGACCGGCATTTACGCCGCCATGCGTAATATGACACGGCAACTACGGGATATGGTCGACCAGGTTGTGCAAGCCACTCACCAGATCACTGCCGTCGCCACAGAGATCGCCCAAGGCAGCACGGACTTGTCGCAACGCACCGAAGAACAGGCTGCCGCTCTGGAAGAAACCGCCTCCAGCATGGAAGAGTTGACGGCCACCGTGAAACAAGGCGCTGACAACGCGCATCAAGCCGATCAGTTGGCTAGCGCGGCGCAGGCGCAGGCAGCGCAGGGTGGCCAAGTGGTGGATCAGACGGTCACCGCCATGAGCGCAATCAGCGCCAGTAGTTACAGGATCGCTGACATCATCAGCGTT
>JAGRHK010000322.1 GCA_020444985.1 Candidatus Competibacteraceae bacterium | reverse complement strand
ATCTTTACTATGAATTTGGGTGTAAAAAAATTCGACATGCACTCCTGTTTTTTCTGATAACTATTGATTCATATCAAGATTTATTTTCTGTAATTTTTACAGTCTGCCGCTTTGGCCTGAGACATGGAAGTTTTAAGGTTCCGGTAGTAGGCCATTGCTGTCATTTCACTCAAAGCTGAGCCGATTTCCATGCTGGCTATTTCTCCGCAATCATCAGATATAACTCTGGAAAACATGCAGCAACCCGCAGCTTTGCGTTGCGCCATTCGATCGCTTTATCCGAACGCAGGGTAGACGGTACAGTCTGCAATATGCTAATAGTTCTCGCCAGAACCATCGGAAACCTTAGGGAATTAATAAAGATGTACGGTGTTTTCTATAAATAAAAATTAAAAAAATCATTATCTTAATGTTCGTCGACATGGTCTGGTTATCTCGACCCTCGCCATTCTCTTTTGCCCGATGGATTCTTTATTAACACAAAGAGAGATTCAGTAATGAGCAATCAAACAGTCCCATTTGACTGGACCCCTTACTTTGTGTGTCAACGCATTGATGAAAAACGTCAGCCTGAGATGCTGAATTTGGCATATGCATTGCGCTATGAAGTGTACTGCCTGGATTGTCATTTTTTGCCGGCAGAGAACTATCCCAATGATTTCGAAACGGATGCCTTTGACGAGCAATCTATGCATTTTTGCGCGAATAACCTGCGTGATGAGATGGTAGGCTATGTGCGGTTGGTCACCGCTCGTGAAAACCATCATGCTTTTCCCTACGAGCGGCACTGTCAAAAATTCTTTCCTTATACCAAACCACCGCGCCAGGAGTCAGCCGAAATTTCGCGGTTGATCGTGCGGCGCGATTATCGGCGGCGGCGGAGCGATATTCTCGCCGGCGTCACAATTCAAACCCATGAATCGGATGGTCGAGAAGTTTTACACGATAGAAGAAAACCACCGCAGATTCTGCTAGGTTTGTATCGTCAGATGTATATGTACAGCAACCAGTCGGGTATCCGATATTGGTATGCTGCGATGGAGCGTCCGCTCGCGCGGGCCTTGAGGCAACTGGGTTTCGGATTCAAGCCCATCAGTCCAGAAATGGATTATTACGGTAAGGTGGCGAGCTATCTCGCTGATTTGCGGCAAATCGAACTCCATCTTGAGGGTTCCAATCCGATGCTCCTGTCATGGTTTCAACAGGAAACTTCCTAATCTAAGGAGGATTAGCCATGCAACCTTTTTCTAGCGCAGAAGAACGCCAGGAGCGCCAGGAGCTGATCCGGTTGCTTCGGGAAACGCCGCCGGAGCTGATCCGGGCGATGGGTGAGCAGCAAACCCTGGAAGCCGTGAAGTGGATTGCTGGCAGCGTGCCGTTTTACGGTCGATTATTGGCTGAGCAGGGGATTCAGCCCGAGGAAATTGACAGCATTGCGGCCTTCCGCAGTCGTCTGCCTATCCTCGATAAGCATAATACTTTTGCGCGCCATACCATCCAGGAACTGAGCGCCGGCGGCCATTTGGATAATATTCGCACCGTTTTGACCAGTTCCGGTCATTCCGGGGTATTTTCCTTTGGTGTGAATACCCGCGAGAACCTGCTGCGTTCGGCGCGTTCCATTGATACCGGGTTACAGTATCTGTTTGGCGTGGATGATCACCCCACTTTATTGATTAATTGCTTGCCGATGGGCGTTAAGGTGAACACCAACGCCACCTTTCTGGCGGAAACCAGCGTGCGCGATGATATGGTGTTTGCGCTGGTGAACAAGTTCGGCCCAGAGTTCGAGGAGATCATCATCATCGGCGAAGGTTCGTTTATTAAGAAGATCATCGAAGATGGGCAGGAGCAGCATGGCATCGACTGGCCGCAGCTCCGGGTGCATATCATTACCGGCGAGGAAGGGATTGCCGAGAACTATCGCACTTATCTCGGTGGGTTGCTTGGCGTTACTGATTTCGATGCGCCGAACGGCAAGATCATCGGTTCTTCGATGGGCGTGGCAGAGCTGGATCTGAACCTTTTTCATGAAACGCGCGAGACGATCCGTATTCGGCGCTTGGCGCATCGCGATGCTGATTTACGCAAGGCGCTGTTCGGCGAGGATCATGGGTTCTGTCCAATGTTCTTTGTTTACTATCCGCATCGTTGTTATGTCGAGACCTTGGATGGAGAGATCGGCGAGTTGGTGATCTCGATGCTGAGTCCAGAAATGAAGATTCCGTTGTTGCGTTACCGCGCCGGGGATATTGGCAAGGTGTTTGAGTATCGCGAAGTCGTTGCTACGCTGGCGGCCCAGGGCGTGGACCTGCAACCGGATCTGAAGCTGCCGTTTGTGGGAGTCTATGGCCGGGGCAAGATGTTGCCGACGAGTGATGGGCCGATTTACCCCGAAGCGGTGAAGGAGGCGCTTTATGCTCATGCAGATATTGCGGCGACGATCACCGGTAATTTCCGGCTGCGGATGGAGCAGGGTAGCGCAGTACTCGATATTCAGTTACGCGAGGGTCGACGCTCAGCGCCGCGGGCGGTGGAGCGCTTCCTGGCTGCCTTGGCGGACTATTCGCGGGTTATGCCCCAGCAGGTGGCGTTTGGCGATTATCTTTCTTTCCCTTACAACATGAGCGTCGATTGGGAGCGGAAGTTCGCTTATCTGTGATGGAGCTGCTGCTAATCTTGCAGGCCCCCGCTCAAAAATACAACCACAGAATCATTCCCAGCGACACGCAGCCGACGACGGCATTCAACGGCAACCCCACGCGCAGATAATCGCTGAAGCGATATCCGCCCGGTCCATACACCATCAGATTTGTCTGATAACCAATTGGCGTGGAAAACTCCGCCGAAGCCGCCATCATGATCGCCATGGCGAACGGAATGATGCTGGTATCCAGACTGGCCGTGGTTGCCTGGGCAATCGGAAACATCAGCAAAGCCGCAGCATTATTATTGATAACTGCGGTAAACATCACCGTCGCCAGATAAATCATCACCAGATTCAACACCGGTGAATCGCCCGCCAGACTCACCATTGCTGTAGCAATATTCAGCGCCAGTTCCGTACTTTGCAATGCGCTGCCGATGCCAAACGCTGCTGCGATCACCAGCAACACGGACCAATCGATGCTCTGGCGGGCGCCGATGATGCTGACGCAACGGGTCAGCAGCATCAAGGCCGCTGCGCCCAGCGCCGCCTCGAAC
>JAGRHK010000321.1 GCA_020444985.1 Candidatus Competibacteraceae bacterium | reverse complement strand
TACGGGAACGATCGAGGAAACATTACTCCAAAAGATCGCGGCGGCTGACTGGGAAATTTATTGGGCTGACGAGCCGGGCTTAGCCAGAACCTTGTTGACGGAACACCAATTCGAAGTTGGGTTGGGCATTTTATTCAGTTGCGAATCGGAGCGTTCTGTGCAATGGATTGCTGATCTCATCATGGCCCGCCGCAAGATGCAATGGGTGCTGGCGTTGTCCCGCCAATGCATCGATCGCAAGCAATTCTCCAGTATTGTCGCTGAGCGCTGCTACGATTACCATACATTGCCTGTTGATGCACAACGTCTGGCGGTTACCTTGGGTCATGCCTATGGTATGGCGACTTTGAGCGAGAATACGCTTCGGCAACAGCAGGAACTCGAATCGCAGTATGGAATGATTGGCAACAGCGCCGTCATGCAAACACTGTTTCGTGGGATTCAGAAAGCCGCTGAGGTCGATGTACCGGTGCTGATTACGGGCGAGAGCGGCACCGGCAAGGAACAAACCGCCTGTTCCATCCATGATTATTCCGTTCGGGCAGTATCGCCATTTGTGGTGATGAACTGTGCGGCCTTATCGCCGAACCTCATTCAATCCGAATTGTTCGGACATGAAAAAGGCGCGTTTCCTGGGGCGAATGAACGTCATATCGGCCTGATGGAATCCGCGAATGGCGGCACCGTATTTCTGGATGAGATTGGCGATCTGGCGCCAGAGCTGCAAGCCAATTTGCTGCGCTTTTTGGAAGAGAAGAAAATTCGCCGGGTCGGCGGCACCAAGCCGATTCCTACCGATGTCCGGCTCATTACGGCCACCAATACCAATCTCGAACACTCCGTGCATGAAGGCCGGTTCCGCGAGGATTTATACTATCGGCTGAATGTGTTGCATTTGCGCATGCCGGCTCTGCGCGAGCGCAAAGCCGACGTCGAACTGTTAGCGCGACACTTCTTTGGTAAGTTTTCCGCTGAAACGCGCACCTCGGCCAAGGGGTTCAGCCGCGATGCGCTGGAAGTCATCAATCGCTATGATTGGCCGGGTAATGTGCGGGACTTGATGAATCGGATTCGCCGGGCGGTATTGCTAAGCGAAGGACCTTATATTGTTCCCGTTGACCTCGAACTGGAGCGGCGCACGGACATTCGCGAATTTGTAACGCTGGATGAAGCGCGGATGGCGGCGGATCGCGATGTGATACAGGCAACGTTGCTGCGGACGCGCTTTAACATCGCTCGCGCTGCCCAGGAGCTGGGCGTATCCCGCATGACGCTATATCGGCTGATGGAGAAATACGATATCCGGCGGGATAATATGTGACATTCGATCCAAAATCCTTCCTCAAAACGCTGACGGCGCTGCCCGGCGTCTACCGGATGCTGGACGACAGCAGTCAGGTGCTTTATGTAGGCAAGGCGCGCAATCTTAAACAGCGGGTTTCCAGTTACTTTCGCGAAAACCAGGCTTCGGCGAAAACCCGGAGCCTGGTTGCGCGGATTCACACGATTGAAGTCACGGTGACGCACACCGAGGTCGAGGCGCTGATTCTGGAAAGCGCCTTGATCAAGGAGCTGCGGCCGCGCTACAACATTCTCCTGCGCGACGACAAAGGTTATCCGTATATTCATGTTTCTGCGGATGACTTTCCGCGTTTGTCGCTGCATCGCGGTGCTAAACGCGGCTCAGGTCGGTATTTCGGGCCTTATCCCAACGCCAACGCCGTGCGCGATACGCTGGATCTGTTACAGAAGATTTTTCGCTTGCGCGCATGTGAGGACAGCTTTTTTCGCGCTCGTACGCGCCCCTGTCTGCAATACCAGATCAAGCGTTGCACCGCGCCCTGCGTGGGTCGGGTGGACAAAGACGCGTATCAGCGCCAGTTGCGCGATGCTGTCCTGTTCTTGGAAGGGCGCAGCGGTCAAGTCATTGAAGACTTGGCGCAGCGTATGGAAACGCGGGCGGCTGAATTGAAATTCGAGGAAGCGGCGCTCTATCGCGATCAGATTATCGAATTACGGCAAATTCAGCAGCGCCAGCATGTCGAAGGCGAACGTGGCGATTTGGATGTCGTGGCCTGTGCGCTGCGCGGCGGCGCAGCCTGTGTGCAGGTTTTCGTGTTTCGCGACGGCCGCTTGCTGGGTAATCGGGCCTTTTTCCCGACTTTACCGGAAAACGAGGCCGTCGGCGCGATCCTGAGCGCTTTTCTCGGACAATATTATCTGGACAAAGTTATTCCTGATGAGATGCTGCTGAGCCATGAGCCACAGGATGCATTGTTGCTTGGGCAGGCGCTCCAGGAACGAGCGGGGCGACGGATCGCACTGGTTACGCATCCACGCGGCGAGCGGGCGCGCTGGCTGGAACTGGCGCGGCGCAACGCTGAACAGGCGCTGGCCGCGCAATGGGCCAGTCAGGCGGGGATGCGCCGTCGCCTGGAAGCTTTGCAGGAGGCGTTGGGCATTGATCATGCCCTGACGCGCCTGGAGTGCTTTGATATCAGCCATACTCGCGGCGAAGCGACCGTTGCGGCGTGCGTCGTTTTTGGCGCTGAGGGTCCTCTCAAAACGGATTATCGCCGCTACAATATTGAAGGGATCGCCCCCGGCGATGACTACGCGGCCTTGCGCCAGGCCCTGATCCGGCGTTATTCACGGTTACGCGAGGAAAATGGACGTTTACCTGATATTCTTTTTGTAGACGGAGGTAAGGGACAATTGACTGAAGCCGGTGAAATGTTGGAAGAATTGCAGGTCACAGGAGTCATGCCGGTCGGTATTGCCAAGGGGCCAGCGCGTAAACCAGGCCTGGAGACGCTGTACCTGTTCAATGAACGCCGGCCGATCATCTTATCCGCTGACGCAGTTGCCCTGCACTTGGTCCAGCACATCCGCGATGAGGCGCATCGCTTTGCGATTGCCGGCCATCGTCAGCGGCGCGCCAAAGCGCGCGCTGGATCCGCGCTTGATGTTATTTCCGGGATTGGTCCCCGCCGGCGACAAGCCTTGCTGAGACAATTCGGCGGCGTAAAGCAGGTTGCACAGGCCGGCGTCGAGGATCTATCTCGGGTGGAGGGCATTAGCGCGGAGTTGGCGCAGCGGATTTATGACGCCTTCCATGTCGACCGTTAACTGCGTATTGCCTCATGCAACTGAACCTGCCCACGCTATTGACGCTGCTCCGTATTGCCTTGATTCCAGTCTTTG
>JAGRHK010000320.1 GCA_020444985.1 Candidatus Competibacteraceae bacterium | reverse complement strand
GGTGCGGGAACACAGCGCTGATCTGGGGCTGGCCTGGGATGGCGATTTCGACCGCTGTTTCTTTTTCGACGAAGCAGGGCGATTCATCGAGGGTTATTACCTGGTCGGATTGCTGGCGGAAACGCTGTTGATGCGGCATCCAGGGTCGCGGATCATTCATGATCCCCGTCTGACCTGGAACACGATTTCCCAGGTGCGCGCCGCGGGCGGGATTCCAGTGCAAAGCAAGACCGGCCATGCCTTTATCAAGGAGCGGATGCGCCAGGAAGACGCCCTGTATGGCGGCGAAATGAGCGCCCATCACTATTTCCGGGAATTCGCCTATTGCGACAGCGGCATGATTCCCTGGCTGTTGATTGCTGAGCTGATCAGCCAGCGTCACTTGCCCCTGTCCGCGTTGGTCAATGCGCGAATGCGCGCTTTTCCTTGCAGCGGCGAGATCAATTTCCGGGTCGCGAACGCACCGGCCAAGCTTGTGGAGATTCGCGCTGCCTACGCCGATCAACAACCGACCGTGGATGAAACCGATGGCCTGAGCCTGGAGTTCGCGGACTGGCGCTTTAATGTGCGGTCGTCCAATACCGAGCCGTTGCTGCGGCTGAATGTCGAAACGCGGGGCGATGCCGAATTGCTGGAGCGCCGCACCGATGAATTACGCGCATTGATTGAAACGCAGTAATGGCCGTTCTTTACGCGCCGGTTTGTGAAATGACGCCATTATTGGCAATGGGGAGGGTTGAGGGTGAAAAAATGGGTGATTGGGATAGCAGGCGTTTTGATCATCGCGGTGGCGGGCTTGACCGGCGCCGCGTACTGGTCCGGTCTGCAGGCCGAACGCTGGTATGAGGAAACCTTGGCGGAAGGCTCCAAAAGCGGCAACGTCAAGCTCAGTACAGTGCGCTATCAACGCGGACTATTTTCATCCCATGCCTTGACGCGCGTGGATATCGCGCAACCGCCAGAAGACAGCGATCCCGATACCCCGGATATATCTTTCTCGATCCGCCAGGACATCTACCACGGTCCGTTGCCGCTGGTCGGTCGGGATGCGCCAGACGTACCGATGGCATGGACCGGCGCCGTGGTGCGCGCTACGCTCGATCCCGAGAGCAGCGCGTGGACCCGACGACTGGCGCAGTGGTATGGCCATCAAGAGCCGGTGGTTGCGATTTCGAAAATTGCCTTCGACGGCGCGAGCAACACGCAAATTACCATGCCGCCGTTGACGCTGAATAACGTTGAAGACTTGCAAAAGCTGCATTTCTCAGGGTTACAGGGTCAGTTTCAAGTCGCCGCCCACACTGCCGCCGTACAGGGTGAATTATCGATAGACACTTTGGAAGCATCCGGCCAATCCGCTAAGAACGCCCCTGGACAGGTGCAATTGAAGGATCTCACCATGAGCGCCGATCAGCATAAGGGCGCTTTTGGTCTGCTCTATGGCGAATCCAGCTTCAAAATCGGCGAATTGCGCATTCAGGATGAAACCACCGGCGAGCCGTTCGTCATGACCCACTTCGAAATGACCACTCATCTCAGCCAGCAGAACCCACAGCAAGTCGCTGGAGAAGTGTTGATCAAGGCAGAGCACCTCACAGTTGATCAACAAAGCGGTGCTGGACGCATGCACTTGGCGTTGCGCCATCTGGATGGCGCTACCGTCGAGCAACTGCAACAGTGGCAGCAAAAAATATCCAGCAATCCCGATGACCCCCAGGCGCTGCATGAACTGCTGAATCGGATTAAATCACTGTTGCGCGGCAAACCGGAACTGACGCTGGATACCGAGGCGAAGTTGAGTCAGGGGGACTGGCGAAGTCAGTTGACCCTGAATTTTCAGGATTTCGGCGATATGAGCGCCTTGCAGGATCCCACCGGGCTACTGGCCGCTCTGGAAAAAGGTCTGGCGGAAGCCGTTGCCTCCAAAGCGCTGGTCGAAACCGTATTGACCGATACGATCCGTGAAGAATTACGGACTCAGGCTGAGGAACAGGATCAACCGGTAGCCGAAGAAGCCGTGCAAAGCATGGCGGCGATGCAGGCGAACCAGCAACTTCAGGATCTCACGGCAATCGGTTTCATTCGACTGGACGGCGATCACTATAAAGCGACGGCCCGTTTTGAAGGGGGCAAACTTTTTGTGAATGATCAGGAGATTCCGCTCATGTCGCCGATGGATCAGGAGGGTCGCTCACCGGAGGAGAATGTGCCTGGAGAACCCGCGCGACCCTAGGTCCAAAATATCCAGGGCGTCGCCTTGGATGATGATCTTATCATCAAGTTTGCAGTACTCATCTCAAACAAATCGGCGGTCCACCAGGATGGCGATTGTGCGCTTATGAAAAATGTGACTTAAGCGCCCGATGCATTTGTTGGAAATATTGACTATGTTTTATGAAAAATACGCTTGGTTTTGGAGTTCATCCAAATCCCGCGCTCATCATAAAACCTGTCATCATCCGAGGACCGACCGGCATGAGCATCGTGACCGATCTGTTAGCCAAGCCGGGCGTTATCGCCGCCGGCGAGTATGCCTACCGAGGCGATCGTTTTTCCTACCGGGGCGCTCTGAGCGAAGAGCATGCCCGCATGGCGTCCATCATGTGCCGCGCTACGACAATGGGCGCGAATATGGAAGGTCGGATGCTGGAAGTTTTCCAGCCGCGCAGCGGATTATCTCCCCCGCGAGGCTGGGTCGTGCATGGGCCAGACTACACCGTCTGTGTAATAGCCAATGTGTTTTGCATGCTCGATAACGCCAAGGGTTCCATCAATGGCACGATCAATTTCATGATCCAGGCTTTAGCCAAGGTGCCTTCCGATCTGATTTGAACCCGGCGCATAAAACCAAACCCACTGAAGAGCGAGAGGAGAAACCACTGATGGCAACCCTGGATGAATTGATGGAATTACCTGGCGCAATGGCGGCATTCGAGTTCCGCGGCAGCGGTGAACTGCTGGAACAACGCATCGCCTATCCTGAACGGATCAATGAGTCAACGCTGGATCTCCTTGCCCACATGTGCGCGGCCAACATGAGCATCGCCACCATGCAGGCGCGCGGCTGGGAGAAGGTGACGCACATGAAAGGCTTTTATCCTATCCAGGAATTCACGCTGGTCGGCTTCGATTGGTCAGTCGTCGTGAGCGGCCTGAATCGGGAGCGCTTCAAGGATCGCGGTAAAACCAGTTTGCCACCCTTCACCGGCGTCGTT
>JAGRHK010000031.1 GCA_020444985.1 Candidatus Competibacteraceae bacterium | reverse complement strand
CGTTTCTGGGCGCGGGTGTCTGGGGATTTCTGCATACGCTGGCGCCGATCAACTATTATACGCATGGTACCCAGATCACCGCCGCGCATGGCCACTTGGCGTTTTATGGCGCGTATGTCATGGTGGTGCTCACCATTATTTCTTACGCCATGCCGATATTGCGCGGGCGCGAGGTTAACCCGGAACGCGCGCAAGTGCTAGAAATGTGGAGTTTCTGGTTGATGAGCGTGTCGATGGTGTTCATTGCCTTGTTCTTGACCGGCGCCGGTATTTTGCAAGCGTGGCTGCAACGGATCATCCCCAATCCGCAGGCGTTCATGTCGGTGCAGGATCAGCTCGCGTTATTTTACTGGATGCGCTGGATTGCCGGCGTGGTGTTCTCCATCGGACTAGTGATTTATGTCTACAGCTTCTTCGCCAAGGATAAGCCGGAGACGGTGGAGACTGGCGAGGTTCAGCCAGCCGCTACGTAATCTGTTCCACTTTAACCCCTCCCCTCATCAGGGGGGGAGGGGATTAATACCCTGCCCCTTGTCATGCCGAACCTTCCTTACTACGAACCCTTTGCGGATGAATGTACGGTGTTTGAGGCCGCTTGGCATCATCACCTGCCGTTGCTGATCAAGGGGCCGACTGGTTGTGGGAAAACGCGCTTTGTCGCGCACATGGCAGGGCATCTGGGTCTGCCGCTGCATACCGTCGCCTGTCATGATGATCTATCTGCCGCCGATTTGGTGGGGCGGTACTTATTGCAAGGCGGGGCGACCGTGTGGTGCGATGGGCCATTGACCCGTGCGGTGCGCGAGGGCGGTGTCTGCTATCTGGATGAGGTTGTGGAGGCGCGTAAGGATACGACCGTCGTTTTGCACCCGTTGGCGGATGATCGACGCGTATTGCCGATCGAGCGCACTGGGGAAGTGTTGACTGCGCCGCCATCCTTCATGCTGGTGGTGTCCTATAATCCGGGTTACCAGAATCTGTTGAAAAGCCTGAAGCCGTCCACACGCCAGCGATTCATTGCGCTGCGTTTCGATTTTCCCGCCTCGGAGCGGGAGCAGGTGATTGTCATGGGGGAAACCGGCTGCGATGCGGCTATAGCGGCGGCGCTGGTGGCGTTGGGCGGCGCGTTTCGCACGCTTAGAGACCATGATCTGGATGAAGCGCCCAGCACTCGTTTATTAGTGTATGCGGCGCAATTGATTCAAGGCGGCATGGCGCCCGTTACCGCTTGCCAGGCGGCGCTGGTCGAAGCATTGACCGATGATCCCATGACCGCTGCCGCATTGTTGGATGTCGTGAATGCCCATTTCCCCTGATCTGCCTCCGATGGAAGAGGACTCTCCTCCCGGCCAAGGCTTGGCAATTGCCGCAGAATCGCTGTACCTGATCAATCTGTTGCTGTTGCCGGGGTTGGCGTTTCTGTTGCTGCTGGGACTGTACGGGCGCTATCGCCGGTCAGCGCCGCCATTGGGGCGTTTGCATTTACAGCAAACGCTTTCCGCCAGTTTATGGGCTGGCGGGTTACTGGTGATCGTCAATCTACTGATCATTGCCTTGGGCGGCTATGACGCGGCCAGCACTTGGGTTATCGTCATTTTGTATTTCACCACCGTACACGCGACGCTGGCGCTACTCGGTATTTTGGGGTTGGCGCGGGCGTTGGCCGGGCAACCCGTTCGCTATCCTCTGATCGGAAATTTGTTGTCATGATGTCTTTTCAACACCGGCGTGTCTTGTATCAGGGCAGCTTTTTCATTTTGTTTCTGTTCGCGCCCGTGCTTGATCTGCTGCGCTTCGATTTGACCCAGGGTTACCTGATCCTGTTCGGCGCACCGTGGACGCTGGGGTTGGATGACTATCTGGCCGGGCGGATTGACCATCAACAGATGGCGCTGAACATCTTGTTGCGGGTTATTGCGCCGATCGTGTTGTTGGCCATCGTATTTCTTGGCATCGCCTGGCGCTGGGGCCGTTTGTACTGTGGCTGGCTGTGTCCGCATTTTTCGGTGGTGGAAACGATCAATCAGTTGGTGCATAAGGCCAGCGGCAAGCAAAGTCTCTGGGACAAAAAGCCGGGACCACCCTATTACCCGGACGGCCGGCCAGCATTGTCTGACCGCCGCTACTGGCTTCTGGCGATGCCTTTGGCGCTGGTTTTCGCTTTCCTGTGGGCGGTAGCGTTGTTGACCTATCTGTTGCCGCCGGCGGATGTCTATCGCAACTTGTTTCACGGAACGCTGACCCATCATCAGGCGCTGTTCATCGGTGTGGCGACCACAGTGCTGTTTCTGGAATTCACGTTTGCCCGACATTTGTTTTGCCGCTACGCCTGCGCTGCCGGGATGTTTCAGAGTCTGGCGTGGATGAGTAACCGTCAGGCGCTGGTCGTGAGCTATCAGCGCGCGCGCGCCCGCGATTGCGCCGCTTGCCCATCCTTTTGCGATCATGTCTGTCCGATGCGCCTCAAGCCGCGCACTATAAAACGCTTGATGTTTGCCTGCACTCAGTGCGGGCAGTGCATTGATGCCTGTGAAACCGTGCAGCGCGACAATTCCCAAGGGAGCTTGTTGCAGTGGATCGAGGGTCAGCAAGCGTTGCAGGCTGATGGTTCGCAGGGGTTGCTGACCGGCCCGGCGGCGATGGATAAGCTTAATAAGTCCGCCCCCTCTCATTGGGAAGCCGTTGCGAAAGTCTCCACTGTAAAATGAAGCCACTTTGACATGGAAGAGCAGGTTGGCGCGCTGTGGCATCGCTGGATTACCCGTATGGCGCAACCGTCGACGCCGGAGGCGGCGGTCACACTGACGGAAATGGAGAAAACCGCCGGCTTGCTGTTTCGCGCTTTCGGGGGCGATCCGGGTCTGCGTGTGGTTCCCGCGTCAGCGCAGCAACAAGGCGCGCGGCGCGGCTGGCTGGCGCGCATCGCCGGGGTTGGCGATACTGTGGAGCAGGCTTGCCGGGACGGGGAAACGCTGCAATTACCCGGACAACTGGCGGTATTGCCAAGCCGGGCTTTGAACCGCGATCTGTATCTGTGGCTGATTGCCCTGGCCGCTACGCACGATAGTGTGGAGGCGGATGCAACCTGGTGGGCGCGGAATCAGCAGGCGACGCAAATAACGTTAGCGCGCTATCCGGGTCTGCGGTCGCGTTACTGGCGACTGGTCGAGGCTGTGTTGAAGGTGCGGATGTCCCCGACGCAACTGCCGCCGGATGAAGCCGCGCAGGAAACGGCGTTGCGTCAGGCGTTGCAGGAACCCGGCAGCGTTGATCAATGGCCCGTGGCGCGGCGACCGTTATCCGCCGTTCCACTCTGGCTGTATCCTCCGCCGGCCCCGGCGGGGACCCAACGCAAACGCAAGGATGCCTCGGCGGACGCGCGTCAACCGAGTGGTCAACCCGTGGCGCGTGATCGGCAGCGTCGGCGTGCGGAATATACCGATCTGCCGGAGCGGCAAAATCCGTTCCTGCTGCCGTTTCGCGCTGAAAGCTTGTTGTCTTGGGCCGAGTTTGTGCGGGTGAATCGCCCGGATGATGACGATTCAGCGCCGGACGCCGGGCGGGCGGCTCATGATATGCCGGTGTTGAGCCTTGCGCAGGATGACTCCAGTACTGCCGCGCGGGTGCGTTTCGATCTCGATTTGCCTTCCGCTAGCGAGGATGATCTGCCGCTGGGTCCGGGCTTGCCTTTTCCAGAATGGGATTATCGAAAACGGGCGCTGTTACCCGATTACTGTGCGGTGCAGGAGATGCTGGCGCGACGGGCGACGCCGTGTGAATTACCGCTGCTCTTACGTCGCACGGCACAACGCTTGCGCCGCCAGTTTGAAGTGCTGCGTCCGGCGCGAGGCTGGCGCAGCGCCCAACCTGAGGGCGAGGAATTCGATCTGGACGCCTGCGTGCGTTACGCTGCGGACAGCGCCAGCGGCGAAGCGGGTCATGAACGTGGGTTATACCGGCAACTGGCCCGGCAGGAGCGTGATCTGGCCTGTCTTTTATTGGCGGACTTGTCGCTGTCTACCGACGCTTGGGTGAATAATCACGGGCGCGTCATCGAGATGATCCGTGACAGTTTGTTTCTGTTCGCCGAAGCGTTGGCGGCAACCGGCGATCGCTTTGCGTTGTACGGTTTTTCCTCGCGCAAGCGCCAGCATGTCCGGGTGCAACGCATCAAAAGTTTCAGTGAGCGATATACGGCAACCATCCGGGGGCGGATTAACGCTATCAAACCGGGTTATTACACGCGCATGGGCGCGGCGGTGCGTTACGCGACGCTGGCGCTCGGTCGGCAGGTCGCTGCTCGTCGGCTGTTGTTGCTGTTGACCGATGGCAAGCCGAATGATCTAGACCATTATGAGGGGCGCTATGGGATTGAAGACACCCGCATGGCGCTGATCGAGGCGCGGCGCGCGGGGTTGTATCCGTTCTGCGTGACGATTGATCAGGAGGCGGATGATTATTTGCCGTATCTGTTCGGCAAAGACGGTTTCGTGTTGATTCGCCATCCGGAAGATTTGCCGCGCCAGTTGTTGTTGCTCTATACGCGCCTGACGGCCTGAGCGATTACTAGGTTCCATGCGCCTGTCATTGGTCTATGAGCGGTTTGGACAGTCTTTGTTTTTAAAATTGCGACCGGCGCAATCCGGGGGTTGAATAAGTCTAGTCTGATAAAATATCATTTTTAATCAATATTTTATTGTCGGGCTGAGTCATGATTTTCTTGAGCAGTTCGCGCATTTCCACGGTTTCCTGCTCCAGGCGTTGCCGCAAATTGACTTCGGTTTCCAAACGTATTTGCAGGATTGCCAGTGCATGTCCGGTTTCCTGAACGTGTTGCTCGCGCTGTTCAAGCGTCGCATTCAGCGTCTCCAGGGTTGCGGTGGTTTGCTCCAGCCGTTCCTGGGCGCTGGCCTGATAGCGCTGTAATTCTCCACGTTCTCGTTGAATGCTTTCCAGTTGATGCATCAACGTTGACTCCTGATGCAGGCGATTTTGGCGTTCTGTGGCGAATGTCTGCTGTTCCGCAGCGCGCTCGGCGCGTTCCCGATCCAGCATTTGCATCAATCGCGCCTCATTGGCCTCACCGCGCTGGCGTTCGTATTCAAGTCGCTGTTCTGCTTCCAGACGTTGCTGATCAAGGTCCTCACGGAGTTGCAGAAGGGTGGTGTTCATCTGCGCAATCCGGGAATCGGTTTCCGCACGCATTTCCACAATAGCAGCGGTAGCGGCTTGCACCCGTTCCTCGGCGGCTTGAATGGACGTTTCTGCGGCGGCCCGACGCTCTTGTTCCACAAGCAGGCGATCGGTCAAATCGCGTTGTTCCGTTTGTGCGATTTCCCACTGATGTTGGGTTTCAGCGGCCTCCGCTTGCGCCTGTTGCGATGCAGCCAGGGCGTTGTCGCGAGCCTGTTCGGCAGTCGTGACCGCTTGCAAGGCGCGGTTGCGTTGCTCCTCAAAAGCGGCTTCGGCGGACTGAATGGCAATTTTCCAGAAGGTTTCCATGGCCGTCGTTACGGTTTCTGGCACTGCCGGCGGCAATACAGCGCGTGGCGCGTTGGCCATGTGTTGTTGCCAGCGTTTGAGATGCTCACTGATGGTGGTGTTGCTGCCGGTGCCGAGTACTTCGCGCACCCGTTGAATCGTGGGATGTAAACCGCGGCCAAGCAAATGTTCGGCAGCTTCCCGAACTTCTTCATAACGGATTCCAGAACGCGCCATACGGGATTACCCCTGAGATTTAGAGAATGGAGATGAGTATCATATAAAATATCATGATTACATGATACGTATTTTTACAGCACATTATAAGATAAAATTCATGATTAGTCCTATTATCAGGAATAATGATTTTCTTTCAGCTCTAGCATGACGAATATCAGCATGGGTCATACCTATAAGCCTTGGCTTGGATACTCCTCCCTCAGCACCGTTCTTAAAACGCCATAAATGCAGCGCTTGACAGCATTCGTCTACGCGCGCATTCTGCATACCTGTAGTATGTACAACTTGTACGTATTAAATCAAAATCATCCTTGACAACACTTTTTGGAGGAGAAGGTATGTCAATTGACAAACAGTCCGCAGTAGAACAAGCAGATCGCACCATTGCCCCCCTATACGAATGGATGAATAAAATCCCGGGCGGCTTGATGCTGATCCCGCTCATTCTGGGCAGCATCATCGGCACTTTCGCCATGCCTGCCTTGGAGATCGGATCATTCACCACGGCCTTATTTAAGGGCAGCGCCATGCCCTTGATTGCCCTTTTGATTTTCGCAACAGGGACGCAGGTTACCTTGCGCACCAGTGGCCCGGTACTCGCCACAACCGGCGTGATCCTGGTGACTAAATCCTTGATCCCAGCCTCTCTGATCATCTTGTTGGGGCATCTGGTGGGCGTCAACGGTATCTTTGGTCTGTCCATCCTTGGGCTGCTCGCCATGGTCGATAATTCCAACGGTGGCCTGTGGTTAGCCTTCACCGGGCGTTACGGTGACAAGCGTGATCGTGGCGCTTACATCGCTTCCGCGCTCAATGATGGTCCGTTCTTCTCGATGTTGTTCCTAGGCGCATCGGGCTTGGCGCAGATTCCTTTCCTCGCCCTGCTTGGTGCGGTGGTTCCGTTCATTCTGGGCATGGTAGTCGGTAACCTCGACCCGAAATGGCGGGATGTGCTGACCAAAACTCCAGGGATCGTCATTCCGTTTTTTGCCTTCGCACTCGGCACTGGCATCAACCTGAGTAATGTGATTTCCGGCGGTATCTCTGGAGTGTTGGCTGCCCTGATCATCTCTCCGTTCACGGGTTTTTTGGTGTATCTGGGCTACAAGTTCCTACTTCGTCGTGGTTATCGCTCTGGAATCGGTTTCGCAGCAGGAACGACGGCCGGCAATGCCATCGCCACCCCGGCCATCATTGGCGCCGCCGACCCGAGCTTCGCGCCATTTGTGGGAACCGCAACCGCACAAGTAGCCGCAGCCGTTCTGGTCAGCGCCATCACTGCCCCGCTTCTGGCCTCATGGATGCTCAAGCGTGAGGGCGGGTTGCTATCCGAGGAAGAAATCGCCGAACTCGACAAGCGTGAACTTGGCATCTCCGAACCAAAGTTGTGACTGTGATGACGATACCATTGATGACCATCCGTCAGATCGCCATCGTTGCTGACGATTTGACGGGCGCTACCGACTCCGTCCTGCAATTCCACGAGGCTGGATGGGACGCTTATCTACTCATGGGCCTACCGCTAGATGTAGGCGCCGATAGCGACCGGGCGACTTCATGCTCCACCGACTCCCGGGCGCTTTCGACACACAAAGCCGCCGAGCGCACACAGCAGGCAGTATGTAGCGCACTCGGTAGTGGCGCCCAACAGATCTACCTGAAAATCGATTCGACGATGCGTGGCAGTGTAGCCGGCCAGATCAGCGGCGCGCTCTCTGCTTGGCGGCGTGCGCATCCGGCGGCAAAAGCGGTCGTGTGTTCGGCCTATCCGGCGATGGGCAGGACCATTCAAAACGGTCGCCTGCTCGTCAATGGGGCTGATGTGACCGACTCGCCAGCCGGTCGCGATCCGGTCACTCCAGTCACTACGAGCGCGCTCACCGCCCTCATTCCCGGCGCAGTATCCCTCCTTCCGGGTTCGGACCCGGAGAAGCTGGCATGGGCGATTCGGGCGGCGGGGGCTGAGGTCGTGGTGGTGGATGCGACCAGCGACGAGGACTTGCAGGTGCTTGCTGAGGCCGTGAGCGCACTCGGTATGGACGCAATTCCGGTGGGTTCCGCTGGCCTGGCGGCTCCCCTCGCCCAACTCTGGCGAGGTCGCGCTCGTTCTCGATCCTCAAAGATAGCGCCTCCCGGCGCAGGCGTTACCGTATTGGTAAGTTCGCTGCACGATGTCGCCCTGCGTCAGCTCGCGCATGCGCAAACGGTGTTTGGTTCTCGAATGCAGATCCTGACTCAGGATGGGGCGATCCAAAAAAACACAGACTCCGCCGACATCACCGTGGTGCGATCTATTGGCGATAGGGAGGAAAACCCGCGAGAGATGGCAGACCGATTGGCGCGTCAGGTCGTGGCGACGCTGGAGTCTGGACAGGCTCTGATCCTAGTCGGTGGCGATGGCGCCCAAGCGACTCTTGATCTACTCGGCGCCCAGGCTCTGCACTTGGTAGCACGGGCGGCTGAGGGTGTGCCCTTATCACAAATCGTTGGTGGCGCCCACGATGGTACTTGGGTCATTACCAAGTCTGGCGGTTTTGGCGCCGAAACCACTCTGAGCGAATTGCTCACGATTCTCACAACTGGAGGCAAGGTATGACCATCCCTATTCTTGGCATCACCATAGGTGATGCTGCTGGCATCGGCCCTGAAATTACTGCAAAGACCCTGCTCAATCACCCAGAATTGCGTAAGCAGGCGGCATTGGTGGTCATCGGTGATGCGGACGCAATGCGTCAGGGCGCTACAATCGCTGGTCTCGATCCCGCTACGGTTCGGGTCATCGACACACCAGCGCAAGCGAGCAACGCCCCTGACTTGATCGAGGTGGTGCAGGTTGGTCCATCGCTGGCCCACGTTCCCATCGGTAAAGTCAATGCCGACGCTGGGGACGGTGCCTACCGCTTCGTGGTCGAAGCCTGCCGCTTGGCCCAGGAAGGTGCGTTGCATGGTATCGTCACCGCACCGTTGAATAAGGAAGCCATGCACCTGGGTGGCCATCTGTATCCCGGTCACACCGAAGTGCTTGCCGAGCAATTCGGTGTCCAGAACTTTTCGCTGGTGCTCTCTGCTGGCGATCTGTTCTTCTTCCATCTCACCACGCATGTCTCGCTGCGCCAGGCCATTGAGGGCATTACCCCGACGCGCACGGAAAATGTGCTGAATTTGGTCGCTGCCTTTTCCCGAGCACTTGGCAAACCTCAGGAACCCATCGTGGTCGTTGGCCTCAACCCACATGCGGGGGAACACCGCTTATTCGGTAATGAGGATGAGGATGTGCTGGCACCAGCAGTCGCCGCAGCGCAGGCCCGTGGGATCAATGCCGTAGGTCCATTGCCAGCGGATGCCGCGATTCCGGCCGCCGTCAAAGGTAAATGGAACATGGTGATCGTCTGCTATCATGACCAGGGCCACGCGCCGTTCAAGGCGGTCTATGGTGACGATGGGGTCAATATTACGGTCGGGCTGCCCGTGGTGCGGGTTTCGGTCGATCATGGCACCGCCTTCGACATCGCAGGTAAGGGTATCGCCCGTGAGGCCAGTTTGGTGTTGGCGGCGGAACGTGCTGCGGCGCTATCCCTCGGTTGGGGCGATGTGTGGGAGGCGGCAAAGCGCGACGCTTAGATATACGCAAACCGAGAAAAAAGTGACGCCGAAACATACGATGAAAGACCATGGCGACAATGGATGACAAGCGTCCCCTGCATCAGCAGGTGAGCGATTCCCTCCGTCGTCGCATCCATAATCATGGATTTCCCCCGGGCGATCTGCTCC
>JAGRHK010000319.1 GCA_020444985.1 Candidatus Competibacteraceae bacterium | reverse complement strand
CTTCCATTTCTGCCTCCTACCGAATGTATCACTGACAGCAAAAAGTAGAGTAGCAAGAGCGATGCTTCTTGCTATTCAGGCGCATGCGATTATCCGGTCTTGCGCGAAAGGCCCCGTCCTTTAGGGCGGGGATGTAGAGCGCACCGGGCGAAGCCCGGTCATTCCGGCGCACGTTGCTGTTCAATGTACTGGCGCAAGACTTCAATCGGCGCACCGCCACACGAGGCGGCAAAGTAACTCGCTGACCACAATCCCCCGCGCCAATAGCGTCGCGCAATATCCGGTCGTTCTTGACGCAATCGCCGGGCCGACACGCCTTTTAGCGAATTCACTAAACCCGATACGGCGACTTTGGGCGGGTATTGAATCAACAAATGCACAGAGTCGCGCTCGCCGTTAAATTCATCCAGAGTTGAATCAAAAGCGCCACAAACGGTAGAAAAAGCCGTTCTCAGTCGATCCAGCGCGTCCGCATCAAAGATTTTTCGGCGGCATTTTGGCACAAAGACCAAATGAACGTGAAGCCTAAAAACAACGTGTCTGCCGTGTCGAAGTTCGTCTTGCATCGTATTAGACCAATTTGTATAATGAATGAATGATACGCACCTACCACTACCGAATCAAGGATTCTCGCGTTGCACCGCAATTAACACCGCTGGCGCGCGCCGTGAACCAGGTCTGGAACTTCTGCAACGAAACACAGGAACATGCGCTGCGCTGGAATCAGCGTTGGCCGTCCGGATTTGATCTCAACAAATTGACGACGGGGTGCAGTCAAGAACTTGGATTGCACTCACAAACGGTGCAGGCCGTTTGTGAAGAGTATGCGACGCGCCGCAAGCACGCGAAGAAGCGCAAATTGCGTTGGCGGGGAAAACGCGCCCTGGGCTGGATTCCTTTCAAAGCGGCGGGCGTTAAGGTGCTTGACGATACCGTGACCTATGCGGGCCACACCTTCCGATTTTGGAAAAGCCGGGAGATTTCCGGAACGATCAAGACGGGCAATTTTGCGCAAGATGCGCGTGGGCGCTGGTATGTCAATTGGGTCTGCGAAGTCGCCGATGAAGCGCCGACCACCGGCACCCAACAGATCGGCATCGACCTGGGGTTAAAAACCCTGGCAACGTGTTCGGATGGCAGCAAGATTGAAGCCCCGCAATTCTACCGGGGTCAGCAGAAAAAAGTCGCCGAACATCAACGCAAAAAGCGTTCTCGGCCAGCCAAAAACCTTCACGCCAAAATTGCGAATCGGCGTAAGGATTTTCTGCATAAAGCATCGGATCGGCTCACGAAAGCATGTGAATTGATTGTGGTGGGCGATGTGGGAAGCGCCCGTCTCGCAAAAACGAACCTGGCAAAATCCGTGAATGATGCGGGTTGGACCCTGTTCCGCCACCTTCTTGAATATAAAGCGATGGCGCGGAAGGTGGTGTATCGAGAAGTCAGTGAACGCTTCTCAACCCAAACCTGTTCTGATTGCGGCGCAATCGGCGGCCCAAAAGGTCGAGAAGGTCTTGGGATCAGAGAATGGGTGTGTGGTGAATGCGGCGCGATCCTTGGCCGCGACGTCAATGCCGCAATGAACATTCTCCGTATGGGGCATCATACGCTGGCTCTAAAGTGAGTCAGGAATCTCCGGTCTTTAGCCGGGGAGGATGTCAACTAATCGACGAAATCATCCAACCGTAACGGTTCCGCTAACAGCTTTCCATCGAACCACACCTGCTCCCCTTTCAACTGCAACCGCCCCTCGGCAAACCAGCGAATCGCTTGCGGATAGAGGCGATGTTCCTGTTCCAGAACGCGCGCCGCCAGCGTGTCAGGATCGTCCTCTGGCAGCACCGGGACCCGCGCCTGGACAATGATCGGTCCGCCATCCAGTTCCGCCGTTACAAAATGAATCGTTGCGCCATGTTCGCTTTCCTCGGCGTCAATAGCGCGCTCATGGGTGTGCAGTCCGCGAAATTTCGGCAGCAGCGAGGGATGGATATTGAACAGCCGTCCCCGGTAATGCTCGGTGAACCCCGCTGTCAATACCCGCATGAATCCAGCCAGAATCACCAGATCCGGTTGCTGGCGGTCGATCAATGTGATGAGCGCCGCCTCAAATTCCGGGCGATCTGGATAGTTTTGGTGATCCAGCTCCAGTGCTGGAACGCTGGCTTGTCTTGCCCGCTCTAGCCCTTGAACGCCGGGTCGATTACTGATGACCGCAGCGACTTCAACCGGCAGTTCGCCGCTCGTCGCCTGATCGAGAATGGCCTGCAAATTACTGCCGCGCCCGGAGATGAGCACGACCAGTCGGCATTTCCGCGCGGCGGTCATGATAGGAACTCCACGACCGGCTCGTCTTCCCCAGCCACGATTTCACCGATACGCCAAACTGTTTCCCCGGCCTCGCGCAACAGAATCAGCGCTCGTTCAACATCCGCCGCCGCCACGCAGACCACCATGCCGATCCCACAATTGAAGGTTCGCCACATTTCCGTTTCGATGACGCCGCCTTGCTGTTGCAGCCATTGAAAGATCGGTGGACGCGGCCAGCTTTGCGCATCAATACGCGCCTTGACGCCAGCAGGCAGCACGCGGGGCAGATTTTCGGTCAAACCGCCACCAGTGATATGGGCGATGGCGTGGACTGGGAGCTGTTCCAGTAATTTCAGCATCGGCTTGACATAAATACGGGTCGGCGCCAGCAAGGTTTCGCCAAGTGTGCGGCCATCGGCGAAAGGCTGATCCAGTTGCGCACCGCTGACCGCCAGAATCTTGCGGATCAGCGAATAGCCGTTGGAATGCGGACCGGAAGCGGCTAGTCCAAGCAGGATATCGCCGGGTTTGACCTGATTGCGGTCGATGATGCGCGCCTTTTCCACAATACCGACACAGAAACCGGCGAGGTCGTAGTCGCCTGTGCTGTACATACCGGGCATTTCAGCGGTTTCCCCGCCGACCAGCGCTGCGCCGGCCTGTTCGCAACCATCGGCGATGCCCTTGATGACATCAGCGGCGACGTCCACATTCAATTGGCCTGTTGCGTAGTAATCAAGGAAAAACAGGGGCTCAGCGCCCACCACCAAAACATCATTAACGCACATGGCCACCAGGTCGATACCAATGGTGTCATGCCGTTTGAGTTCCAGCGCCAGTTTAAGCTTGGTGCCGACGCCATCCGTACCGGAAACCAGCACCGGCTGACGGTAGCGATCCAGCGGTAGCTC
>JAGRHK010000318.1 GCA_020444985.1 Candidatus Competibacteraceae bacterium | reverse complement strand
AAAGCACAACCTTGTCGCCGTCGACTTTGACATCGACCTTTTCCGTCCCGAGCTTGAACGAATCCAGTTCCTTCTTGACCGCGTCGGCCTCGGGTGCGTCGTCGTCGCCGCCGATGCCGAGCTTTTTCCCGGCCGATTTGATGAAATCGAAAATGCCCATCAGTCCTCGTCTCCTTGCGTGATTGGTGCGCAACATAAGCATGCGTTCGAAGCGCTGCCAATAAAAAAGCTTTCGCTCATCTATTCGTCGGTGACCTTGCCGCGCGCCTTCTTGATCACCGCCCTGCCGGATTTGGCCGCCAGCCGCCGTTCCACCGATCCCCGTGTCGGCCTGGTCTTGCGCCGGGGCGGCGGCGGCGGTTCCGAGGCCTCGTCGATCAGCTCGATAAGCCGTGCCCGCGCATCCGCCCGGTTACGTTCCTGGGTCCGGAACCGGTTGGCCTCGATGATGATGACGCCATCCTTGGAAACCCGGCTGCCGCCAAGCCGGATCGCAATGTTTTTGACCCGTTCGGGCAGCGATGGCGAATTGCGGATATCGAACCTGAGCTGGACGGCGGTGGCGACCTTGTTGACGTTCTGGCCGCCGGGGCCGGACGCCAGTTTGAACTGGAATTGCAATTCCGTTTCGTCAAGCTGGAGGGTGGGCGTGACGGTGATCATCACGCGCGCCGCAAGTGAATGTAGGGAGGTAGCGTCTGTATGCGCGGATCTCCGACCGGTCCGCCTACAGTGAAATGGTAAAGCGCCTGCCACGCCAAACCGTCGAGTCCCAGGAGCTGATGCAGTGCGTCGTCGAAAAAGCAGCCAATGCCGGTCGCGCGAATTCCGGCGGCTTCCGCTTCCAGATACAGAATCTGCCCCAGCAAGCCGGTTTCCCAGAACAGTTCCCGATAGGTCCACGGCGCATTTTCCAGCGGCTTGGAAAACTCGGTTAGAAAGCTGATCGCAAAGCAGGAATCGGCGGCGATGTCCTGATGACAGGCAATCACGCGCGCCGCGTCGCGGGCATCGCCCTGGGTCAATTGATAGAGCGGCAAATGCGCCGGCGCCTGTTCCACCGGCGACCAATCCCAGTTGCCGTGCAATGCCTGACGCAAGGCGGGCAGGGCTTCCGCCGTCCGCGTTAATAGATAGAGGCCCGGCGCGATGCCATCGATCCGATGGGCGAACAGCAATGGGTGTACGCGCGGCGACCACGGCCAGCCATCGAGCGGTGGTGTGGCCGCACGCGGCAAGAGCGCATCCAGCATCGTAAACCAGCGGTCAGCGGTGAGCGTGGTTATCCCATCGAAAGCTACAGCGCTGCGACGCTGACGGATCAACGTCGCAGCGCTAGTTAAGTAACCGGATTCGATCAGCGGCGGATAAACAGGCGGTTGCAAGGTGGGTGACGAGATCGCGGGAGGGCGATGCGCAGCGCGATCAACGTCTTCGATACCTGTCCAGTCGACCTGGGAAGGGCTTAGGCGATTGGCGCGACCGGCAAAAGAAAGATCACGCGCCAAGGTACTGGGGGATAAATCAGTCGGCGACGGTTCAGGTCCCACCCACAAAGCGACCTCTGGACTTTCCGGTTCAGCGTCGGCGAAATCCGCCGCCTGATCCAGCCCCAGCAACGCCGCCAGTTCATCATCTCCCCAACCGGTGAGTATTCGCGCCCACCAGCCTAAAGCGGCGGCGGCATAGGCGATGGCGGCGATGGCGTGACCGCAATCGTGTTGGCAATAGCGGTAGGCGCGCAAACCATACTTCCAGGCCTCCCGCCAGTGAATGCCGGTGAGCGCCAGCACAACCCCGCCGCGCAGTTCATTGCCCCAGGCCGCCGCGTCTGGCGCAGCGCGCTGTTCCAGAACATGATCATGGCTCAGATAGTGATAGACGCCGGCAGCCACGCCAGGCAAGGCCGGACAAATCAGATAGCCCTCGGTTGGATGGAGATTGCCGCTCGACGGGTTGCAGCGCAGCGCCCAGCGCGAGCCGTGATGCTGCTTCCAGGCGGATAACCCCAGCGAAAGTTCAAACAGGATGGCCAGAATTTTGCCTTCAAGTGGGTAGGCGGTTGGGCGTTCGCCTTGGCGCACCGCTTCGAACGGCGTCGTCAGCGTATCAGCGCGCAACGGCAATTCGATGCGCGGCGTTCCCGTGTAACGGCGAAACGGGTCGGGCTGGTTCGCCCAATCGAGTCCGCCCGGACCCGGCGCGTAGCGGTTCAGGTGGTGTTTACTGGCCTGATGGTAAGCCATGATTCGTGCGCATGAATCGGAATCGATGAGGTTTTGTGTCATGTAATTTTGTCCTGGCCCTGACCATAAGCCGTCTGTCAGATGCGACAAAGGTTCGAAAGGCCACAATCTTTTCAGAGCGTGTTGGAACAGATGGGGATTGCTATGGCGACGCCGCTTTTAGCGGCAATGCGCTTATCAGTCAACTTTTTATTAAATACTTAAAAAATAATATCTTATTTTTTTCTTGAGAATCTTTATCATTTATAATATGATATTTCCATTCTGTAAAAATGTCGACCTTGTGTTGCCATACCCGTGCTAATGCAACGGTCTGTTCAGCTAGGCGCCAGTATCCTTCCTGGAAAAAGGAGATTGCATGACCATGACGCAAAGTTTTGATAAAGATGCCGCAATCCGGGTATTGAATCGTATTCTTGAACTGGAGCTGGCCGG
The DNA here is from genome assembly GCA_020444985.1 of Candidatus Competibacteraceae bacterium. Taxonomy (GTDB): domain Bacteria; phylum Pseudomonadota; class Gammaproteobacteria; order Competibacterales; family Competibacteraceae; genus UBA2383. Next base: position 544 of record JAGRHK010000318.1, on the reverse strand, counting down.
TGTGGTGCGCTACACCCACTATGCGCTGATGGTGTATGGCTACAACCGCATTCCGATTGTCGGCTGGCTGAACGCTCAGGCCGATGAAAGTCTGCTGCATGCTCGTCAGGCTGGGGAGCTGATCACCAGTTTGGGCGGCCATCCATCGCTGGGCATTGGTCCGCTGCTGGAAACGCATCAACATGACATCGGCGATATTCTGCGGGAATCGCTAGCGCACGAGGGCGCGGCGCTCAAGGCCTACTATGAGCTGCTTGATGTGGTGCGCGACAAGGATGTGCGACTGGAAGAATACGCCCGCACCCAGATCGCTGAGGAGCAAACGCATCATGACGAAGTCGACAAGATGTTGCGGGCGCCGGGTCAAACCCGGACAGCGGTGGAGGGGCATCAATGAACAGGCTGAACAAACAGGAACGCCAAACGTTCGAGGCGGGTTCCGCCTTGGGACTGGGCTTCACCCAACCGCTGAGCCTGATGCAGCGCGGCGGCGTTGGGCGCATTCTTGCTGTCCAGAATAGCGATGATAATCAGGACGTCGAAC
>JAGRHK010000317.1 GCA_020444985.1 Candidatus Competibacteraceae bacterium | reverse complement strand
CAGCCGGTAATAACTGGCGTTGTCGATGCCGCGGAAATTCAGGGTCGGCCCCAAATGATTGCCTTCGGCGCTGTGGTTATAAACCACGTCGAGAATGACCTCGATGCCCACGGAATGGAGCGTCTTGACCATGCTCTTGAATTCATTCACCGGATTGTCGGTGGCCGCGTAGAACGGGTTCGGCGCGAAATAGCCCAGCGTGCTGTAACCCCAGTAGTTGCGCAGACCGCGGTCGAGCAGCAGGCGCTCGTCGCTAAAGTAGTGGATCGGCAATAATTCGACGGCGGTGACGCCCAGCGCTTTCAGATAATCGACAACCGGACCGTAGGCCAGCCCCGCGTAGGTGCCGCGCAATTCCGCAGGTAGTTCCGGGTGACCTACGGTGAAGCCGCGCACATGCAGCTCATAGATCAACGTATGGTGCCAGGGAATCCGTGGCGGACGGTCATCGCCCCAGAAAAAGGCGCTGTCCACGACTTGACACTTGGGCATACCGGGCGCGCTATTACGCGTATTGACGCTCAAATCTTCGGCGCGCCCGCCCATCCGGTAACCGAACTGGGCGTCGCTCCATTGCATCGAGCCGACGATGGCCTTGGCGTAGGGATCGAGAAGCAACTTGTTCGGGTTAAAACGATATCCTTCCTCGGGTCCGTGAGGACCATGCACCCGATAACCGTATAACAAGCCGGGCCGCGCATTCGGCAGATAGCCATGCCAGACGCGACCGGTTCGTTCGCGCAGAGGCGCCTGGGTGATTTCATGCTTGCCCTTGGCGTCGAACAGGCACAATACGATCTGGTCGGCATGTTCCGAGAACAGGGCAAAATTGACGCCCTCGCCGTCCCAGGTTGCGCCCAGGGGATATGGCCGGCCCGGCCAAACGGTCATGGTGGATTGATTCATCAAGCTTGATCCGGCAGAGGCGCCAAGCGCCAGATTCCTAATATTTTAACTTAACGCCAGGTATCTGATATCTGATACCTGGCGCCTGACGCCTTGAAAGCTACTCGCTAAATGCCCGCATGGTCGCAGTCACCTCCTGCGGGCCGACTACGGTAATGCCACCCTGGGTAACGACGTATCGTTTGCGATCTTCTTCAAGATCGTAACCAATGCGCGCGCCGGCTTCGATGACGTTGTAACCGCCGATGATAGCGCGCCGCAACCGCGCACCGCGCTTGATGTGGACGTATTCCTGAATCAGGCAGTCTTCGATTTCCACATCGTCCTCAATGATCACTTCGCGACGGATGATGGTGTTGGTGATCTTGGCCTGGCGTATCATGGAGCCGGCGGCTACTACGCTGTTTTTCACCTGAGCATCCATCAGGCGCGCTACCGGTCCCTGATAATTACTGGAAAAAATTCGCCATTGCGGGTTGAACATATCGAAACGCGGCTGCTCGCCCAACAGATCCTGATGTGCGTAGAAATAGGCATCCCGGGTGCCGACATCGCGCCAGTAGGCTTGTTCCTCATACGGTTTGACGCCCGGAACCTGATTGGTGGCGAAGTCGTAGGCGAAGACGCGATGCGTGTCCTTGAGTTGTGGCAAGACATGGTGTCCAAAGTCATGCTCGCCTCGCGCATGCGCTTCCTTGAGGGCCTTCACCAGGACTTTGGCGTCGAACAGGTAGTTCCCCATCGAGGCGTAGGATCGCGTGGGATCGGAAGGCATGGGTGGCGGATTGGCGGGCTTCTCCTGGAATTCATTGACCCGACCGGCGTGATCAGCGTGGATAACGCCAAATGCACTGGCCTCGGCGATGGGTACTGGCAGCGCAGCGACGGTCGCATCGGCAGCTCGCTCCAAATGGAAATCCACCATCTGTTGAATATCCATCCGGTAAATATGGTCAGCGCCGAATACGACCACCAGATCAGGATTATGGAGTTGAATTAAATTAAGATTTTGATAAACAGCGTCAGCGGTGCCCTGGAACCAGTCACCGCCGCTCATCATTTGCGGCGGCACGACCGTCACGAATTCCTCATTACGCATCGGCGATACGACCCACGCCTTGCGAACATGTTCAATTAATGACTGGGACTTGTATTGCACCAGCATGTAAATCGATTGAATACCTGAATTGAGCAGGTTGCTCAACACGAAATCCACGATGCGGTAGCGGCTGCCAAACGGCAGCGAAGGTTTCGAGTTATAAGCCGTCAGGGGACTCAAGCGGGCGCCTTCGCCGCCCGCCATCACAAAGGCCAGGATTTTAGGTTGTTTCATCGCGGTACATCCTTAGGTTTCGAATGACAGAAGTTCACATAACCCACCGAGCGGGATCTCCACCCAGGCAGGACAATCGTCCAGTTCATAACATAACTCGTAACACACCTTCTCCAGTACAAATAACTCAAGCAATACCCGGACTTGATCAGGATCGGCGGGATAGTCCGGGCTGTCCCCCACCGCTTCGGTATAATCAGTCAGGCGCTACAATTCCCTGTCGTCATCGCCCTTTGGGACCCAGGCCCATCATTCAGCTTCCCAGAGGAAATAAAGGCCGGTCAACGGCGGCAATGTCAGTAAGATCGAGTAGGTGTGACCGTGAAACGGCGTGGGTTCGGATGTTACTCCATCCAGGTGGCCGCGCCCACTGCCGCCATAGAGGTCTGCATTCGAGTTGAAGATCTCCTTCCAGCGACCGGCCCGCGGGACGCCGAGGCGCCACCCCACATGTTCCACACCGGAGAAGTTGAAGACAGCGATAACCGGCGCATGAGCATCCTCGCCCTTGCGCAGCCAGGCATAGACGCTGGCCTGTTCGGCGGCGCCGTCGATCCACTCGAAGCCATCGGCCCGGCAGTCTCGCGCATGGAGCGCGGGCATCCCGCGATAGAGGTTGTTGAGATCGCGCACCATCTGCTGAATCCCAGCATGGCCGCTGTCATTGAGCGCCCCCCAGTCGAGCGAACCTTCAGCGTTCCATTCCGTGCGTTGACCCCATTCGCTGCCCATAAACAGCAGTTTCTTGCCGGGATGCGCCCACATCAATGCGTAATAGACGCGGAGGTTGGCCAGTTTCGTCGCCGGGTCGCCCGGCATCTTACCCCAGATGGAGCCTTTACCATGCACGACTTCGTCATGGCTGAGCGGCAGCATGTAGTTCTCGCTGAACGCATAGGTCAACACGAAGCTCAGCTTGCCATGATGATACGAACGATAGAGCGGATCGATGGCCATGTAATCCAGCGTGTCGTGCATCCAGCCCAT
>JAGRHK010000316.1 GCA_020444985.1 Candidatus Competibacteraceae bacterium | reverse complement strand
TGGTGCGACGGCTCCGCACACTTTTTATGGATCGGCGAGCGCACTCGACAGGTGGACGGCGCGCATATCGAGTTTCTGCGCGGCATCGCGAATCCGATCGGACTCAAGCTGGGGCCGACGGTCGACCCGGATACGCTGTTGCGTCTCATCGATACCCTCAATCCCGCCAATGAACCGGGGCGGTTGACCCTGATCAGCCGGATGGGCGCTGCGCGCATCGAAACGGCGTTGCCCCCGCTGATTCGAGCAACGCAACGGGAAGGTTGCTGTGTCATCTGGTCCTGTGACCCGATGCATGGCAATACCCAGGAAACGGACGCTGGCTATAAGACTCGATCTTTTGACCGCATTCTCGACGAAGTACAGCGCTTCTTCGCCATCCACCGCGCTGAGGGCAGTATTCCTGGCGGGATGCATTTTGAATTGACCGGTCAGGATGTCACCGAGTGCCTGGGCGGCGCTCAAGCGATCACCGAGCGGGGCCTGGCCGCTCGCTATCATACGCAATGCGACCCACGTTTGAACGCTTCGCAAAGCCTGGAACTGGCGTTTCTTATCGCTGAAATGCTCAAGAATTCCCGGCTGGACTGTCGGTTGGAAAACGCCTTGAATCGGGAGGATATCGTAACATGAGGCATCAATCACCCCGTCCTCGACTGCTGTTGGTCATGCAGACGCCTGACGCCGATGCTGGCCGTTGCGCGCGCAAATTGCGCAAACGCGGCTACCGGCTGGATTATTGCTACCCGCTGTCTGATCAACCCTTACCTTTGGGAATGGACGGTTACGCAGGCGCCATTGTGTTCGGCGGACCGATGAGCGCCAACGATGATGGCAGACGGCCAGGCATTCGCGCGCAACTGGACTGGATTCCCGAAGCGCTGGATTCCGGGCGCCCTTTTTTGGGGATCTGCCTGGGCGCGCAATTACTGGCGCGGGCGTTGGGAGCAACGGTTCGACCTCATCCAGAGGGGCTGGCGGAAGTTGGTTATTTTCCGGTTGAACCCACCGTGGCCGGTCAGGATTTGTTCGATGCCGCGTTGCATGTTTACCATTGGCATCATGAGGGCTTTGAGGCGCCCGCCGGTACGGAGTTGCTGGCGACGGGCGAGCGTTTTCCCCATCAGGCGTTTCGATATGGCGCTCATGCCTTTGGCGTGCAGTTTCATCCCGAAGTCGATCAGACCATCATGGAAAGCTGGCTGGTGGAAGGTGCGGAAGAGTTAAGTCATCCTGGCGCGCAGTCCGCCGCCGAACAGCGCGAACATCATGCCCGCTATGACGCGGGGTTTGATGAATGGTTTGAGCGGTTTTTGGATGCGTGGTTGCGGGTGGGTGATGGAAGATAGGGCAATAGGGCAATAGAAACCGCGAGGGAACCGCAAATTTGCTTTACCCACGACCCGTTTCAGACTATGTTCCGCGCCATTTGACTGTGGGGCAAACCGCATGATCAACGCCTTTGAACTTCAGCATGGCCGCCTCCAGCAGATTCAAATCGAAAGCAAGGCCGACCTCGAACGCACCAAACCGATCTGGATTGATTTCGATGAGCCTGGTGACGAAGAACGGCTTTGGGCCAGGGAACTGTTCAGGCTGACGCTGCCGGATGAAGACGACTTTGGCGATATCGAGGCCAGCGCCCGTTGCTTTGAGGATGCCAGCGGCGCTTTGCAAATCCGTTCTGATTTTTTGATTAGCAAGGAAGATGAATCGCGCAACATACCGGTCGCCTTTGTGTTCAAGCAGGATATTCTCTTTAGTCTTCACGAGGAGGATTTGCCGGTTTTCCGTCTGTTGCGGATGCGCGCCCGCCACCAACCCGGTTATCTTGAGGATAGTCGCGATGTGCTGCTCGACCTGTACGCGACCAGCGTGGAGTACTCGGCTGATTCGCTGGAGGGCGTTTATGCCGCTTTGGAAGAGATCGGTAACCGGGTGTTGAAAGCCCGCTTGACGGACCAGGCAGCGGGCGATGTTTTGGCGCGCATCGCCCGAGAAGAAGATTTGAATGGACGGATTCGCCGCAACATGATGGATACGCGCCGCGCTATTTCCTTTCTAATGCGCCGACGGCTGCTTTCCACTGACCAGCTTGAAGAAGCCCGGCAAATCCTACGGGATATTGAATCACTGGACGGACACACTTCGTTTCTGTTCGAGAAAATCAACTTTCTGATGGATGCAACCGTCGGTTTCATTAATATTAACCAGAATAAAATCATCAAAATATTCTCGGTGGTCTCGGTAGCTTTGCTGCCGCCGACGCTGATCGCCAGTATTTACGGCATGAATTTCGAGTTCATGCCCGAGCTGAAATGGGCGCTGGGTTATCCAACGGCGCTCGGGTTGATGGCGGTTTCGGTGGCCGCGCCGTTCTGGTTCTTCTTGCGCAAGGGCTGGTTGAAGTAGATTACCCATTCCTGACCCATTGGAGACACCATGTCCATCACGAATCCGACTGATCAGAGTCTTTATGAATTAGCCGCACAAGTAGGCGAAGCCCTGTGCGCCCGGCATCACCTGCTGGCTGTTGCGGAATCCTGCACCGGTGGCTGGATCGGCAAGGTGGTTACCGATGTGGCGGGCAGTTCCCAGTGGTTCGATTGTGGCTTTATCACCTACAGCAATACAGCCAAGTCCGAGATACTGGGCGTTCAGGAAGCAACGCTGGCCAAATATAGCGCGGTCAGCGCTGAAACCGTGATCGAGATGGCGATGAGGACGCTGGCCTTCAGTCGCGCGGATGTTGCGGTAGCCGTCAGCGGCATCGCGGGTCCAGATGGCGGTAGTCCTCGAAAACCGGTTGGGACGGTTTATCTGGCTTGGGCGTCGCGCAGCGGTCCAGTGCAGACGCAGGTTTGCTGCTTTGCCGGCGATCGCGAGGCAGTGCGACGACAAACCGTTGCCGTGGCTCTGCAGGGCGTACTGGATGCGTTTATCGAACGCCCTTGAGGGACAACGGCGCCTGTTCCTGGCGCTTTGGCCCGAAGAAAGCGCACGTCGGCAGATGGCAAAGCGGGCGGCGCAGGTCGCGGGTCGGCGAGCGGTGCGTGACGCCAATTTGCACCTTACGCTGGTTTTTCTGGGCGCGACGACTTCTGAACAGTTAGCGGCCTACGAAGCTGCGCTGGCGGATGTGACGATACCCACCCTGGAGCTGACGCTGGATCACTACGGCTACTGGCCGCAATCGCGCATTCTGTGGCTGGGGCTCAGTTACACGCCGCCGGA
>JAGRHK010000315.1 GCA_020444985.1 Candidatus Competibacteraceae bacterium | reverse complement strand
TCTCGATGGTCGAGTTCGATGAGGTGCGGCGATTAATTGGCGAAATATTGCAGTTGGGCGAACGGGCGCAACAATTAACCCCGGATACCCCTTTGCTGGGCAGCATCCCGGAATTCGACTCCATGGCGGTGGTGACCTTGATCAATGCGGTTGAGGAACGCTTCGACATCATGGTCGCGGATGACGAAATTAGCGCCGAAACCTTTGAAACAGTTGGCGCGGTTCATGCGTTTATCCGGGATAAAGTCATGGCGGGAACCTGATTTTCCGTGATTGAGCCATTTTTTCTGGTGGGAAGCCAAGGCGCGTTGTTTGCGGTTTACCATCCGCCGGTTAACCAAGGGTCGGAAAAGGGGGCAATATTATACGTTCCCCCGTTTGCCGAAGAGATGAACAAGTCCCGGCGCATGGCCGCCCTGCAGGCGCAACGCATGGCCGCTGCCGGGTGGGGGGTGCTTATTCCCGACCTGTACGGTACGGGCGATAGCGCCGGCGATTTTGCCGACGCACGCTGGACGATCTGGCAGGATGATCTTTTGCGCTGCGCGGACTGGCTGCGCCAACGGGGTTATGAGCAATTGACGCTTTGGGGTCTGCGTTTGGGCGGACTGCTGGCCATGGAGCAGGTCGCGGCGATTTCGGCAGCGCGTCTGCTGCTTTGGCAGCCGGTACTGTCCGGTCAGCGCTTCTTCCATCAATTCCTGCGCCTGCGGCTGACCGCCGACCGCTTCAAGGGTCGCAGCGACAGCATGGGCCAGTTGCAGGAAAAGCTGGCGGCGGGACACTCTCTGGAGGTGGCGGGTTACGATCTGCACCCGGATCTGGCCTTGGCCCTCGAACGGGTTCGCCCCGTCGTGCCGCCCACGTCGGTTCATGTCGACTGGCTTGAGGTAGCGGGAACCGTCGATGCAGCGCTGTCCCCGGCCAGCCAGCGCGTGGTGGAAGCGTGGCGCGCCTCGGGCGTCACGGTTTGCGCCCAAACAGTGATCGGCGACGCCTTCTGGACAACTCAGGAAATCGCCGAGGCGCCGGTTCTTCTGGAAGCTACCTTGACCGCCCTGCTGGATAACGCGCCGTGAACCTCATTCCCGTGGAAACTGGGCTGGTTTTTCAGTGTGAAGACGCGGAGCTGCCGGGCATTTTGCACACCGGCGCGTCGGATGCGACCCGGGGCGTGTTGGTGGTCGTCGGCGGACCGCAGTATCGCGTTGGCAGTCACCGCCAGTTCACTTTGCTGGCGCGGCGTTTAGCGCAAGCCGGTATTCCGGTGTTGCGTTTTGACTATCGCGGTATGGGTGACGCTGGCGGCGAGTTTACTGGCTTCGAAAATATCGAGGCGGATATTCGCGCGGCGCTGGATGCTTTTTTTGAGCAGCTTCCCCAATTGCGGGAGATCGTCATCTGGGGGCTATGTGACGCAGCTTCAGCGGCCTTGTTTCATGCCTGGCGCGACCCGCGCGTTTCTGGACTTGTACTGCTGAATCCTTGGGTGCGCACCGAGGCGGGACAGGCGCGCGCCTACCTCCGTCATTATTACCTGAGCCGGTTGCTCAGTCCTGATCTGTGGCGCAAGATCCGGCGCGGCGATTTTGCGTTCAGCGCGGCCTGGCGCTCACTGTGGGCGATGTTTGGACAAGCTCGGCAACCCGATGCGCGTAAGACAGTTGCGGCAACCGATGCGCGCAAGGCAGTTGCGGCAACATCAAAACAAACGCCGTTGCCGCAACGCATGGCCGACGGTTGGCAACACTTCCGTGGTCCGATCCTGCTCATCCTGAGCGGCGATGATCTGACCGCCGCCGAATTTCGGGACTTGGCCAAGGCCTCGCGAATCTGGCGACAGCTCCTGGCGCAACCACGAGTTACATTACGCGAATATCCCGAGGCGAATCATACCTTCTCCTGTCGCGCGTGGCGGGATCAGGTCGCAACTTGGACACAGGAGTGGCTGCAAGGCTGGTGAAGGATTATTAAAGGATTATTGTAGGCATTCAGTCCCCTCTCTCCCTTGTCAAGGGAGTAAAGCGAGGGGACCAAACTGGGGAAGAGAGGGATCTGTCATGAAATCTCCAGATCTCTGCCGCTACTAAAAATCTATGAAAATCGATTTCATGGATTTGTACACGCCGTCGCTGCTATTGCCTGAAAAAAATCAGGTCTTATATAGCTCTTGCGTGCGGATTAGCGTCCAGCCGTAGCGTGTCTGGACGGTGCAAAAGCACAGGATTAAGGATAGCGAATATTGAAATTCATCGCAACCGAGACGCAAAAAGACGAGGTTTTTATAGAAAATGATAGATTTTAGCCGGCAGTTGTACGCCCCTTCCCTGCAAGCGGGCGAGGGGAGTGAACGGAGCTAAAATCAAATTACTCCGGTTGCGCCAACTCTTCTTCAACCGGTTCTGGCGTGGCGGCTTCAGCCGTCGACAGGGCGCGGGTTGCCGGAGCCGCCGCTTCCACCACCAACGTTTCATCCACGATCTCGACCTCGGCCACGATGGCTGCCGGTTTTGGCGGAGGCGGCTCCTCTGGACGGAGCACCAGACCCCCGAGCGGCGGCACGGTAATCGTGAGCGAGTAAGGGCGATCCATCCAGGGTTGTTCCTCAGCGATCAGTTCCACCCCGCCGTTACCGACGCCGCTGCCGGCATAATAGTGCGAATCAGAGTTGAAAATTTCCGTATAACGTCCGATGCGCGGCACCCCAATCCGGTAGTTATGGCGCGGCACTGGGGTAAAGTTGACGACCACCACCAGGAAATCATCATCCTTCTTGCGCAGATAACTTAAAATCGATTGTTCGGCGTCATGACAGTCAATCCAGTCAAAGCCTTGCCATTCAAACTCATAGTAATGCAATGCCGATTGGTCATGATAGAGTCGGTTCAGATCCCTGACCAGCAATTGCATCCCCTTGTGGAAATCGTACTGCAGCACATACCAGTCGAGCGTGATTGCGCTGTTCCATTCGGTGCCTTGACCGAATTCGGTGCCCATGAACAGCAGCTTTTTGCCGGGATGGGTGAACATATAAAGATAAAGCAGCCGCAGATTGGCAAAGCGCTGCCACTCATCACCGGGCATCTTGTTGATCATCGAGCCTTTGCCATGCACCACCTCGTCGTGTGAGAACGGCAGCATGAAATTCTCGGTGAAGCAGTACAACATGCTGAAGGTCAGCAGATCATGGTGATATTTACGGTGAATTGGCTGTTGCGCCATATAGCGCAGGGTGTCGTTC
>JAGRHK010000314.1 GCA_020444985.1 Candidatus Competibacteraceae bacterium | reverse complement strand
GGACGGCTCAAGCCCTGTTCCGACAGATCTTTTTTACTCACGACTCGACCGGCATTGCGAACGAGCACTTCGAGCAGATTGAATTCGGTGCTGGTAAGACCAAGTGGCGAGCCATTCCACTCCGCGCTGCGTTTTTCCGGCCACATCGTCAGCGAACCCACCGTCAGCGGGTCGGATCGCAGGTTAGAAGGTTCCCGCTCGGCACGCCGCAAGATAGCTCGGATGCGCGCGACCAGCTCGCGCGGCGTGCACGGCTTGGGCACGTAGTCGTCCGCCCCGAGTTCGAGTCCGATGATCCGATCAACGTCGTCGCCCTTGGCCGTGAGCATCAATACCGGAATGCGGTTGTCGCACGCGCGGATGCGACGCAGAACCTCGATGCCGTTTACACGCGGCATCATCACATCCAGCACGACGAGGGCATAGCGGCCCGACAGCGCTTCGGCGACTCCGGTTTCACCATCGCCCATGACAACGACCTCGAATCCTTCTCGTTCGAGATACTCCTTGATCATGACACCCAGCTCAATGTCATCATCCACCAGTAATACCTTGGCCATACAGCGTCCGTTTCACCTTTTCAATTTCGATTGATTTTAGTCTCGATCATAACAACACTGAGCCGATAGAAAAATATTTTTACCAATATTTACTGATATTTACATAGTCATAACATAACTTTACATGCAATGAAAATAATATCATTTCTCCTTACAACCGACGGCTATCCACCCAGTACGATCAGGAAAAATAGAACATGACTACAAAACCCATCTTGCAGCCAACTTCCATCAACCTACATCGTCGGCAGATCCTGCGCAGCGGCGCGCTCGGCGCGTTCGGCGTTTTCGCTCTTGCCCATCCGCTGGCCGCTCGCGTCGCGAACGCCGCACTGGGCGATACCTCGACCGTAGAGGTCACTGAAGGACCCTATTTCGTCGATGAATTGCTCAATCGTTCCGATATTCGCTACAACACCTCCGACAATACTTATCAGGACGGTCTGCCGTTGTTGTTGACGATCCATGTGTTGACGCTCGACACCAGTACTGGCGAAACCACACCGCTAAAAGGAGCTTATGTCGACATCTGGCACTGCAACGCCGCCGGTTTGTATTCCGATGTGTCCGCCAGCCAGCAAGGTACCGACACGACCGGCCAGGATTTCCTGCGCGGCTATCAGGTCACCAAACGACGCGGTCGCGTGCGCTTCCGCACCATCTACCCCGGCTGGTATCAGCCCCGCGCTCCGCACATCCACTGCAAGATCCGTCAGTTTTCAGGTAACGACACCACCTTGGAATTCACCACCCAGTTCGCTTTCGACGATGAAATAAGCAATACGATCTACACTACCGTGTCACCCTACACCCAGCGCGGCGTGTCGCCAGTCGGCAACGACGACGACCAGGTATTCACGGGATCGAATAGTTGTATCGCGGACGAAGATGCCGGCGATGATCTCCAACTGGCTCTAGCGGGTGGTAGTCCGTTCATGACCGCACGCTTCAATGTGCTCATCGATCTTGACGCGCGCTGTACCAGTACGGAAATCGGCGGCGGCGCAGGTCGCCCAGGCTTCTAAGCCGCAGTTTTACGTCGCAGCAAAGCGTTGTTACCCGATTGAATGGATTGTTCTCGCTCCCTGCTGCCACAACGGCATGAGGTAGTCGGCCGTTACAAAATTCTATTATCATGCGTCGGGCGCGCGTCGAAGACGCGTCGACTGATGGGCGCCAAAAGGATAGCGCGCGATTTCCTCTATTTTCGCACCGACGATATCAAACGATAGAGAGCTTACGCCATGTGGAAATATTTCAACCATGCCCAAAATGTTCCCGGCGCTGCGCCGGGAATTGAGCACGAAGAAATCGCCGATCTTCCTCGTGGCGCTGGGCAAGTACATATCCGATGTATCGACTACTGTCCTGAACAGGTCTTGGTCCAAGAGATCCACGATTTAGAAGCGTTTTTGGCGCGACATCGCCCGGAATGGACGGCGGTGCGTTGGATCAACGTTGATGGTTTATCCGATACCCGCGCCATCCAAGTGTTGGCGACTAAATACGATCTGCATCCGCTGGCAATCGAAGATATGCTTCAAAAAACCCAGCGGCCCAAGGTTGAAGCGTATGGCAGCGAAGGCGGCGAAGGCAGCGAATTCACAGCCCGCTTGTTTATCGTAGCTCACGACATACAGCATCGGGACGGGCGCTTGCAACATGAACAGATGTCCATTTTCCTCGGGCACAAAACCGTTTTGACCTTTCAAGCTAACCCTACTAAGGAATGGGACTCTATTCGCCAGCGGCTTGAAGCAAAAGGTTCACGATTACGCAATAACGATGCCAGCTTTTTGGCCTATTCGCTACTGGATGCCATCGTGGATAGCTTTTTTCCGATCCTCGAAGTCTGCAGCGAGCGGGCAGAAGAATTGGAAAGCCTGATCCTTGGTAATCCCCAACCCGATTTCATCGGCCAAATCCATCAATTCAAGCGGGATTTGCTGTTGCTGCGTTGGGTCGTTTGGCCGATGCGCGAAGTGGTCACCTTCCTCCAGCGCGAGCACGAATGCGTGAGCGAGACGACCCGCATTTATCTGCGCGATCTATACGACCACGTCGTACATATTATTGATCTGATTGAGACCGACCGTGAAATTGCCAGCGATCTGATCAGTATTTATATGTCTGCCATATCGAATCGTATGAATGAAGTGATGAAGACTTTGACTCTGATCAGCACAATCTTCATTCCTCTGACGTTTCTAGCCGGGGTTTATGGAATGAACTTCCACTACCTTCCAGAGCTGGGCCTGACATGGGCTTACCCTGCCTTCTGGGTTGTATGTCTGATCATAGCAGGCCTCATGACATGGATGTTCCGACACCGCCATTGGTTATGAGCGTATGCACAGCGTTCGATGGAGTTGCTGACCATCGCCTGACTGGCGACAGCCGTTTTTTCCACCAAGGCCCGTTTAATATCTCGCCAAGTCCGGTATCCGAGCAAGCGCCTCAGCCACTTGTTTACGTAACTCATAGGGAACGGGCTGATTGATAAGCAGGCTGAAGGGTTGCCATCCCCCTTGGCGCTTGACGAAGCCTGCATAGCAGCTAACCCCCTTGAGGGTGCCTGTTTTGGCGCGAACCCTGTCTTTGTACTCCGGCAATAACGCCATATAGGGTTTGAACGCTACCACTCCATCCAGTAATTGCCGAGCGCTCAGACGATTGCCGCGA
>JAGRHK010000313.1 GCA_020444985.1 Candidatus Competibacteraceae bacterium | reverse complement strand
AAAGTTTTCAGGGTCGGGCGTCCCTTCCTCAACTACACACGCGCCGAATCTTTCCGTTGAAGCCGGTCTGAAGATTTAAGGGATGGCGGCAAAATTTGGCTCCCGGCAACTTTGCTGAGGGGGTGCCTGAACCCCAAAGGTTCCGTTGGCGGGGACGGGAGTCCGCCACGCTATCCCCACGAGACGGATCAGGCGCCGCCTCACTTTCATTGCCGCTGTTCGGTAGCCTACCGATGCCTTCAGCCCAGGCTGATGATGAGCACTAGCGGGGGTGGCTCCCCCGCAGCGGCGCTCCTTTAAGGCAACGGTCAAGCTGACGAACCCTTTGCTTTACGGCACTGATGAGGTTCTGGGGGTTGCTATCCCCGCGTTGCCTCTCCAACTCGCTCCGCTCAGATCGTCAACTCATCATCAAATCCCGCCTGGGCCGGTTCCGGTTTGGGCTTAGGGCGCGGGCGCAAGGTCGCCAGCTCGTCAATCACCACGTCCAGGCCGGCCTGGGCCTCCCCCTGTTTGTTCATCCAGGCGGTCAGCTTGGCGCGGCCACTGATGGAAATCGCCTGACCGGCCTTGAGGGTCGCCAGGCGCTCGGCTTGCTCCTGGAAGCCGATCAGCGAAACCCACACGACGCCGTTTTCCGTGGCGTCGGCTTTGAGCTTGGCGGTGGTGAACGGATGGCCGTTCTGGCTGATGCGGGTTTGCGGTTGGCCGTGCAGGGTTCCGCTGATCAGGGCGCGAATCATGGCTCATCTCCTACGGCATACCAGAACCCGGCTTTTGCTTCGATCAATCCTTGAATCATCGCGGCGTCTTTCGCCGCTTGGAATCGGGCATCATCCCAGCCCAATGCCGCCACGAGCGCCGCCCCGTCGCTGCCTCGATAGCCGTTTTTCAAACCATGAACCAGGACATTGATGTCGTTTTCGCCTCGCGCGTATATATTAATTTGTGGTGAAGTCTTCACAGTCTTCACCTTCATCACATTCAATGACTTAGAAGCAAGTAAGTCTTCACTGAGTGAAGACTTACCCTTCACAATCCAATGAAAAGCGGATTCAAACTCGTTTCTCAACCGTATTCCAATTAGAAAAACTCCGCTGTTTTCCCGTCTTCTCTCAACATTGACGTTAAGCACATGAGCTATGCCTAGGACCAATCCAGAGAAGCGAGTTAATGACAGCGCCTCGCGGCCTTGGCGCTGGCACCACGTCAGATAATTGGGATACAGCCATTCTTCAGTATGTTTGAAGCCCACAAGTCCATTGTCGAGCGGGCGCTTATCACCAATCTTTGATTTGTATCCCGGCTCAGGAATCGTGTTGTCCATCAGCCAGCCGGCAATCGGATTGCTGGCCTGTAACGCTTCCAGGTTGGCTTCATCAATCTGGGCCGAACGCTGGGTAATCAATCGGGTCACATCATCCCGGCTTAACTGCAAACACCAGTTCACCACGCCGGGAATTTCGCGGTGCAAAACGGCGGTTTCGCCGCCTTGTTTGTCCCACAAGCGGCGCTCTTCATCACTGGCGATATGGTCAAACCGCACGGTCAACCGGCGGCGCTCAATCGCACTGGTGTGATCGGTGGTTTGAATTGCCTCGTTGCTGGCCAAAAGCACCAGTCCCTCAAAAACGAAAGTTGCGCCTTGTTGCTGGTGCTTGCGCTCCAAGCGCAACTGATCTTGCCCGGTCATCGCCTTGAGAACATCGACACTACCTCCGTAACGGCTGGTATCAGTGATAGCCGCTAACCGTTTCCCATAGAGCGCGGCGGTTTCAAAGCGGTTTTGCTCCAAGCTGCGCAGGTCAGTCACGATGGCATTGTTATCGCCGACCAGCGCGGTCGCCAGTCGAATGAACGTGCCTTTTCCGGTACCCCCAGGGCCAAAGAGGTGCAGAAATTTTTGCAGGTCGGTGCGTCCGGTCAGTAACGCGGCCAGCCAAGCTCTCAGAAACTCCACAGTCTCGGTATCACCGTTAACCGCTTGTTGAAGCCACGTTTTGACGGTCGGGCAATCGGCGTCGGGTGTATGCGAATACGGCAGGCACCAAGTCAAAGCATTGATAGGAGTGATGGGAGTCAAGGTTTGCGTTGCCGGGCTGAATATCCCATTGGTAAACGGAATGCCTCCAACCGTGCTGATTTCTTGTTCAGGCAAAGGCAACAGTCCCCGGCATAGCAGACTGATTACTGCGTTGAGGTAATTCGCTTTGAAACCACATTGAGGCGTTCCCGCATGAAGCAGTTTGGCGATTAGCTCTTCAGCGATGGCAGAGGTAGGGAACGGTTGCCAGTGTGTCCCGGTGAATCCATGCCAAATCATGGCCTCTCGACAAAACCCTAGCCGTCCGGTGAGCGCTGTCGCCAGGGCTTGCGCCGCAAACGAATCAATAAGGGTTCCCTTTCGGCCTCTTTCATCAGTGGTTTCCAAGTCAGGAACCGACACCGTGAAGGGTTGCTGACGGGTTAGTGACGACTTAGTGAAGACTTGGTGAAGACTTATAAAGATGTAACTAATTGATCGTGATGAAGGTGAAGACTGTGAAGGGTTGATTAAAAACTTTTCACGCGCGCGCGAAGCTGCTTTTTCAGCAGGAGCGTCGGATTCCTGCTGACTGGCAACCGGGGCTTGTTCCGCCAGGGCAGTAAACGCTTCAGCGGTATGGCCCTGACTCAGCCAGTCCGATGCATCGCCTTTATCCGGCAGACCGGGCAATTCCAGCCAGCGCAGGTCAGCGACTTTGCCCTGCAACTGCCGCGCAATGTGCTGCATGTGGGCGCGGCCTGGGGCGTCGTTGTCCGGCACCAGCACCACACGGTGCCGCGCCCGCCAGTTGCGCGGTGTAGTCCGGTCGCCACTTCGCGCGCTTGCCGGGTTTGGATGCGCCCTCAATGTTCGTGGTGGCGACTATCCCCAGCGCGGCCAGCTGGTCGACGTCCCGCTCGCCTTCGACGCAGTAGATCGTTGCGCCCTGGGCTTTTGCCGCCAACACTTCGGGCAAGCGATAGAGCACGGCGGGCGCATCTTTCGGCTTTTTCCAGAGCCAGCCGCCCTTGCCATCCGGCCAGCGCTGACGGAAATCCTTGGGTTCGTAACGAACTTTCTGGCTGATTTCGTTGCCGTTGGCATCCCGATAGGAATAGGTCGCAATGATGCGTTTCTGATCGCCCTGGGGCGGTTGGGCGGTGTCCAGGCCCAGCGCCCCCACGATGGCGCGATATTCACAGCCGGCACGACAGATGATCAGAACC
>JAGRHK010000312.1 GCA_020444985.1 Candidatus Competibacteraceae bacterium | reverse complement strand
ATCAAACGTATCATCCTGGACGACCTCGAGGAAGAGCGTCGCCGCGGGCATAATCAGAAAGTTTTGCAGTTGAAGTTAGTGCTCAAACATTTCATCGATACACATCCGCAAAAGACCGGGAACGCCTGAAGAGCGCTTTTGTAGAAGCTTTGCGGAGTTCAGCGATTGCAAAAACGCCTCGCTCCCAGCGCCTCTCCCCGGGGGAGAGGCGAGTTTATTACGGGCTTTCAGTCCAGCGCATTCGCCAGCAAGGTCTCAACCTCGGCGGGGCCAGCCCGTTGCATCGGCCGGCCATCAACCGGGCTGCGTGGCGCTTCGCGCTCGGCCAGCAGCGTGAACACGGTGAGATCAAGACCATGATCATCCACGCCGAACCGGAAGACCGGCAAGCAAACCAAATCGCCATTGCCCAGTCGCAGCCGGCGGTCGGCGGCGTCAAAAGGAACTTGGTGTTCCATCAGAAACAGCGCGACGTCCTGGGGTGCGTTAGCGAACAAATGCAATTGGATATCAGCGCTCAAACCCGCCGTTCCGCTCAAAACCGGACCGACCAGTCGCGGCCGAAACTGGGCCAGAAAACGCATGGCGTCCAGTGCGGTCTTGCGCAGATCCCGCAGCCGCGACGCTTGCCGATCAGCATGAAACAGCCGCTGACGATCCATCAGAGCCTGCTCAATTTCACGATTATCTGGCAACAAGGCCTTGTTGGCGACTGCCAGCCGCGCCGCAGCCTTGCGCTTGGCAGTGCGAAAATCCGGGACGCCTTCGTCGGCCATTAACCGGGCGCATTCCTGGGCCAGCAGGGTTTTTACGCGTTGGACGTCACGATGACGATGGGCCATGAGCGAACTCCAAGGATCAATAAGGATCGCGTTATATAACGGTATTAGGTACAAAATTGTCAAAATGACGGGACATGCTATACTCCAGGCAGGCTCGAATTTGACTTCGTCCACTCTAGTTAGTTGAAGGAAGGGTAACTTGGCTCTGTTCAAGCGTAAAGAACCCATGCTGGGTATCGATATTAGCCCCTCGGCGGTCAAGGTCGTTGAACTAAGCCGGTCCGGGGCGCGATTCCGGGTCGAAGCGTTCGCTATCGAACCCCTCGCTGAAGGCATGCTAGAAGATCGCAATCCGTTCGATCCCGAAGCGGTGGGCGAGGTTATCAAACGCGCCTGTCGCAACGCTGGCACCCGCACAAAGCGTGCGGCGGTGGCGGTGCCTACCTCCAGCGTCATCACGCGCACGATCCCGATGCCCGCCGAATTCAAAGAAAGCGACATCGAGATCAATATCTCTATTGAGGCGGCCCAGTATATTCCCTACCCCACTGAAGAAATCTACCTGGATTTCGAGGTAAAGGGGCTTTCGCAAGCCAGCAATGAGATGCAGGACGTGATGTTGGTGGCGACCCGCAAGGAAAACGTCGACACTCGCGAAGCCGCGCTGAAGGAAGCGGGTCTGACGCCGACGCTAGTGGATGTGGAAGTTTATGCACTGGAGAACAGCCTGGGGTTGATCATGGACAGCCTGCTGTCCGCAACAAGTAGCGATGCTAGCGATAAGCCAAATCTGAGCAAGGGGCGCGAGGGCCTGACGGCATTAGTGGATATTGGCGCGTCGGTTTCCACTCTGTATGTCATGCAGGGTAATCAGACTGTTTTCAGCCGGGAGCAGGGATTTGGCTGTGATCCATTGACCCTACAGATCGCGGAAGCCTATGGCCTGACCCGGGATCAAGCAGAGCGCGCCAAGCGCTCCGGTCAGGTGGCTGACGATTTTTCCGAGACGCTTTTAGAACCGTTCAAGCAAGCGCTGGCCGAGCAAATCCAGCACACGCTGCAGTTCTTTTTTTCCTCCGATCTCTATGTTTCAGGCCGCTATACTGTAAGCAACATTGTTTTGATTGGCGGGGGCGCCATGCTCATGGGCCTGGACCGGGTAGTAGCCGACGTGTTGGGGATTACGACCGTGGTGGCTAATCCTTTCAAGAATATGGGCAACGCCTCGCGGGTCAACAGCAGCGCCCTGTTGCGTAATGCGCCTTTACTAGCGATCGCCGGCGGGTTGGCCCTGAGGAGTTTCGACTGATGACGCGCATCAACCTGTTACCTTGGCGCGAAGCGCGCCGTATCCAACGCCAGCGTGACCTGAGCGTCATGTTGGTGGTGGCGGCGCTATTGGGGTGCGGGATCGTCTATCTGGTCCATACCGAGATGGCCAACCGCATCCAGTTTCAGCAGGAGCGCAACGAGTATCTGCGCGGTGAGATTACCGCATTGAAGAAAGCCGCCGAAGAATTAGCAGAGTTACAGAAGACTAAGAGCCGGCTGATCGAGCGCATTACTGTGATTGAGAAACTGCAAACCAGCCGTCCGGGCATGGTGCGGATGCTGGATGAGTTAGTTCGGTTATTGCCTGAAGATATTTTCCTGACGTCTTTCAAGACTGCGGACAATCGGGTAACGCTCAACGGTACGGCGCGCTCTGATCTTATCATTTCTAATTTCATGCGGAGCATCATGGCATCGCCGCTGTTCGGCGAGCCGGTATTGCAGGTTATTCAAACCCAAGATGTGAACAATGTGCAGGCCCGGGTGTTTGAATTGACTATCCCGCTCAAGCTGGATGCGAGTCGGGCGGATGCGGGAGAAGACAAGACATGAACCTGTCCGAAATCAATCTGAATGACATCGATTTTCGCGAGGCCGGCGATTGGCCGCTGGCTGGTCGATTGGCGCTGGCCGTGCTGGTGATAGCCGTCGTGTTGGGAGCAGGTTATTACTTTTTCACCAGTGATCAGCTGCAACAGTTGGAGACGGTAAAGAACGAGGAGCAAAAGTTGCGCAAGGAGTTTATCGAGAAGCAGCGAGTAGCGGCTAATCTCGAGGCATTCCGGACGCAGTTGGCGGATATGGAGGAGAAGCTGAGCGAAATGCTGGGGCAGTTGCCGACGAGGACAGAGATGCCGAATTTATTGGATGATGTATCGAAGACCGGCAAGCAGAATGGTCTGGAATTCGAACTCTTCAAGCCTGAGGCAGAACAGCCCAAGGATTTTTACGCAGCCAAGCCGATCACCATTAAAGCCAAGGGTACTTATCATCAATTTGGCGCGTTCGTGAGCGGAGTGGCGGCGTTGCCGCGCATCGTGACGCTGGAGAACGCGACGCTGACCAAGGGCAGCAATAGTAAAGGCAAACGGGCGACGAATAATCAGGAGCCGGTGGAGATTCAGGCGACTTTGCAGACCTATCGCTA
>JAGRHK010000311.1 GCA_020444985.1 Candidatus Competibacteraceae bacterium | reverse complement strand
CGAGTGGGACGGGTTGATCATTGTTGACCTGGCGACAGCGCAACATGTGCTCGGTCTGCCCGGACGCTTGAGTCACATCGATCTCATCCTGCCTGACGGTTCCGCTGGGGAACGACAGGCTGCTGCATTGCGCTCCCAATTGCCGCCTGGCTTGCGAGTGGAGCAGGCCGGTGAGCGCAATCAGGCGATGGCGGATTTAAGCGCTTCATTCTCGCTCAACCTGACGGCAATGAGTCTGCTGGCGCTGGTGGTGGGCATGTTCCTGATCTATAACGCCATCACCTTTTCAGTGGTGCAACGCCGTGCGTTGTTAGGCATGTTGCGGGCGTTGGGCGTCAGTCGCCGGGAACTGTTGATGGGCATTCTGGGCGAGGCGCTGCTACTGGGCCTGACGGGCGCTTTGCTGGGGGGATTGCTGGGTCTCTGGCTCGGGTCTGGGCTGGTGCATCTGGTCACGCGCACCATCAATGACCTTTATTACGTCCTCAGCGTCCGTGAGTTTTTCATTGATCCCGTGTCACTGGCCAAGGGTGCAGCACTGGGCGTGTTGGCGACGTTGGCAGCGGCTTGGTTGCCCGCGCGCGAGGCGGCGGATGCTCCACCGGGCGCCGCGCTCAGCCGCGCTTCTCTCGAAAACCGCTGGCGCGTGTCCTTACCGCGTTTCCTGTGGACGGGACTGGCGCTGCTAGCGACTGGGGGAATGACGTTGCTATTTTCCCGATCGCTGGTGACCGGTTTTGCCAGCTTGTTCCTGCTGATGATCGGCTGTGCGCTGCTGACGCCGCCGCTGGTCGTCGGGCTGGTGCGATTGAATCAGCCGTTGACCGCCCGGTTGGGATTACTGGCGCGTATGGCGAACCGGGACGTCGCCCGTCATCTGAGCCGCACCGGCATTGCGGTCGCAGCGTTGATGGTGGCGTTCTCCGCGACGGTCGGCGTTGGCGTAATGGTAGACAGCTTCCGAGGCGGTGTGGCGATCTGGATCAACGATTTGCTGAATGCCGATCTGTACGTTGCTCCCCCCAGCATCGAGGACAATGGCAATCGTTCAGCAGCGCTCGCGCCCGAAACGGTGGCGGTATTGCGGAATACGCCGGGCGTTGCAGCGCTTTCTACCTATCGGGACACCCGGATTGACCTTGATGGGCGTCCGGTGACCCTGATCGCCACCGATCTCGCGCCGGCTTCTCAGGCCGGTTATCGACTGATCGATGGCGATCCCGACGCAGCATGGCGCGCGTTCCAAACGGGCGAAGCGGTGCTGATTTCGGAACCGCTGGCCTATCATCGTCAACTCGTGGTCGGCGATGTGCTGACATTGCCGACCGACCAGGGTTCTCGTACTTTCCCGATTGCCGGGGTGTTCCTGGACTATGGTTCGGAACATGGGCGGATTCTGCTGCATCGTTCCGGCTACCAGCGCTATTGGCGTGATTCGACCGTCGGTTCAGCGGCGGTATTTGCGACATCAGGCCAAAATCTGACGGTATTGCGTGAGCGCTTGCAGGAACGGCTGGGTTCAATCCAACCGCTGCTGTTTCGTTCCAACCGCACGATTCAGGAGCGTACTCTGGAAATATTCGACCGGACTTTCACCATTACCAATGTATTAAGATTGCTGGCGATTCTGGTCGCCGTCGTCGGCGTGTTGAGCGCTTTGCTGGCGTTGCAACTGGAGCGAGCGCGGGAGTTCGCGGTGTTGCGGGCGACCGGCATGACGGCCGGCGAAATCGGTGGATTGGTGTCGTTGCAAACCGGCTTCATGGGCGCGGCGGCTGGACTTTTGGCGATGCCAACCGGGCTACTGCTGGCGGCAGTGCTGATTTTCGTCATCAACCGCCGGGCGTTTGGCTGGAGTCTGCCGTTTACGGTGAATCCGCTGCTGTTGCTGGAAACGCTGGCATTAGCGATTGGTGCGGCGCTGCTTGCCGGACTGTACCCGATCTGGCGCATGGCCCGCGCCCAACCGGCGGAAGCGCTGCGGATGGAATGAGCCGAGCCATCGCCATGCACAAACGATATGGAGGGTACAGTCTGTTACTGGTTGGGCTTGGAATAGCCTTAATAGGTTATTACCTCATGCGCCCCCATGCCAAACCGGTTGAAAGCGTGACCATCAGTGGCGCGTTGGGCGGCGACGAGGACGCCGGCTATCAGCGCGCTTATCAGCCCCGTCCCTTTCATTTCCCGGAGGATCATGGACCACATCCGCAGTTTCGCAACGAGTGGTGGTATGTGACGGGCAATCTGACGGATGCGACCGGCCGGCCCTTTGGCTATCAATTGACCCTGTTTCGCATCGCCTTGAGTCCTGACTCGCCGGCAACCGATTCAGCCTGGCGAACGCATCAGATCTACATGGGCCATTTGGCGTTGACCGATGTCGTTGGTGAAAAGCACTATGCTTTCGAGCGGTTCAGCCGGGGCGCGGTCGGTCTGGCTGGGGCGCAGGCCAGGCCATTTCGGGTCTGGCTGGAGGATTGGCAATTGTCTGGCGATGAATCCGGCGCTTTTCCTATGCGGCTGCGAGCGCGGGAAGGCGGCGTCATGCTCGACCTGACGCTCGAAGCCAGTAAGCCGGCGGTTTTACAAGGCGACCAGGGTTTGAGCCAGAAAAGCGCTGAACCCGGTAATGCATCGTATTACTACTCCTACACCCGGCTGCCGACGATTGGCGTGCTTGAGTTGCAAGGGCAGGCATTTCAGGTACAAGGCTCCAGTTGGCTGGATCGGGAGTGGAGCACCAGCGCTCTGGGACCAGAACAGAGCGGTTGGGACTGGTTCGCGCTGCAGCTTGACGACGGGCGTGATCTGATGTTCTACCGCTTGCGCCGCAAGGATGGCGGTATGGATGCATGGAGCAGGGGCGTGCGGGTTGACCGGGAGGGTCAAGCACGACTTTTACGTGGGAGTGAAGTGGATGCACAACCCTTGGGCGAGTGGATCAGCCCGCACACCGGTGATCGGTATCCAGCGGGCTGGCGGCTGCGAGTACCGGGCGAAAAGTTGGACTTGACGGTGACGCCAAAAGTGGCCGATCAGGAAATGCGACTGACCGTGCATTACTGGGAAGGGGCGGTGGCGGTGACCGGTCGCGCTGGGGAGCATCCCATTCAGGGACAGGGTTATCTGGAGATGACGCGGTATGAACCTGCCCTGTCAAAGAAGTAACGCCCTAATCGATAAGGTTCGACACATCAATCACGACGCCCAGCACTGATGCGGTTCGCTGTCCGTCGAGGCCATACATCTCCATGATGCCATTCTCGCGGA
>JAGRHK010000310.1 GCA_020444985.1 Candidatus Competibacteraceae bacterium | reverse complement strand
CTGGATCAGGTTTTCCCAAGTGGGTTCAACGTGAGCGGCCAGCAAGCGTTCGAGATCGGCGCGGTTAGCGGCCAGGCATTCATCGACTGCAGGTTCGACATGTTCCGGCAGGATAGCCGCATAGCAGGGGAAATCGGTATGGGTGAGCAGGGGATTGGTCATCGTTTGCGAATCCTGAGTCTCTTTAGGCCAGCCAATGAAGTACGAAACCGCTCGCCAGCACGGCCGCTAACAGGCAACCGGCGGCGCGCCGCTGAAAATAGCGAATCAGGCGACCTTCCTGATGGAAAGCGGCGATGATGAACGGCCGGGATGGGTCACCCGTATCGGCAAGTAAATGAACTTCCGGGGCGATCGATTGTTGCAACTGTTGCCGGCGTACCTGTTTTTCGGCGGCCCGGCGCGCGGCTTCCCATTCATCGGGGTCGATGCGGCCATTACGGCGGCGGTCGAACAATGTCATGCGTTGCGGGTCCCGTTTCCAGCGCTCCAGTAATTCCGCGACTTCCCGGCGCGTATCGGGCGCTTCCTGCAAGCCGCCAACCGTTCGGAACCCACCTATGACATGGAGTTCCTCACCGGGCAGGATACGTTGCTCGACATAGCGATAAGCCGCGCCGATGCCCCCCAATGCATGGGAGCGCCCGCCGCTTTCGCTGGCATACCAGACATCGCGTCGGGTTTTGATGAAGTGCGCGCCGTCGGGATCAATGACGCAGTGGGCCGTCCCGTCGTCCAGCAGGAACAGGCTGTCGCTTTCCCCAGCATCAACGCACCACCAGCGGCCATTCGTGGCGCGCTCTTCAATCTGGTAAGCATACCAGGCACAGGGTAGATGGCTTAATGGCGCCAGAATCGGCGGTCCCTCCATTAACTGGGCGCGACCCGCGAATTCCACATAGCCTTGAGGCGCAGAGCGGATGCGGGCGATGGGGGTATCCGCCAAGCGCCAGGCTCGCCGTCCGAAGTAGAGCGTTCCATAGGATGCAGCCAGCGCGATCGTCAGGGCAAGAGCAACCAACGGGAGTTGACGGTCAACTTGATGATGCACCCCCTGTTGCAGCAATAAAAAACTGCCCAGCCAGAGTGCGCCGAACAGCAGCAGGTACTTGAGATGGGGATCGCGCACCGGCGTAACGGATCAAGATCCGTGAAACAACCGGGCCAAGTCTACATCCTGTTTTTCTGGTTCGGTGAATTCCAGCAGGCGGAATGGGCTGAAGTTGAACATTCTGGCGATCAACACATCGGGAAATTGCTCAATGCGGACATTGTTCATGTTCACACTGTCGTTGTAAAACTCCCGACGGTCGGCGATGGCGTTTTCCAGACCGGTAATACGGCTCTCCAGATGACGGAAGTTATCGCTGGCGCGTAATTCGGGGTAGGCTTCCGCCACGGCGAACAAGCGCCCCAGCCCCAGGCGGAGCTGGCTCTCCGCCTGGCCGAGCGCGGGCAGATCAGTCGCCTGCTGGGCATCGGAGACCGCTTGGCGCGCGCGCATCACGGCTTCCAGCGTGTCGCGTTCGTAGCTCATATATTGTTTGCAGGTTTCGACCAGTTTGGGCAATTCATCGTAGCGCTGCTTGAGCAACACATCAATATTGGACCAAGCCATACCAACATTGTGTTTGAGATTCACCAGACGGTTGTAGATCACGATGATGTAAAACACGCAGAGTACGCTGGCGATAAGAAGGGTGAGGGTGAAGGGACTCATGATGCATTAAGCGGAATGATGGGTCATCCGAGCGGGGATGGAAGTACAAAGATTATATTAATCATACCCTAAAGTAAAGTATAGCCAAGTCTGACCAAGAACGCGCACAGCGTAAGCGAGGTTAAAAATGTTGCTTTGGCTCAAGGGAATGCTGATCGGACTGGCAATTGCCGCGCCGGTCGGGCCGACCGGCCTACTATGTATCCAGCGCACCCTGACGCGCGGGCGCTGGTCGGGCGTACTATCGGGATTGGGCGCGGCCAGCGCGGATGCCCTATATGGCGGTATCGCCGGTTTTGGATTGGCCTCGTTATCCGGGCTGCTGCTGGCCTGGCAGATCGAGTTGCAAGTCGTCGGCGGGCTGTTCCTGCTTTATCTGGGCTGGCAAACCTGGCAAACGCCGCCGATTGCCGAACAGGTTCAGGCGCGACCGACGCGAGCGGGATTAGTGAGCGATTATCTGTCCACCCTGGCGCTGACCGCGACCAACCCGGTCACCATTCTGGCCTTCGTAGGCGTTTTCACCGGCTTGGGTCTGGCGGCGGTCGGTCAGGATTTTGTAGCGGCTAGCACGCTGGTCTTCGGCGTTTTTGCCGGTTCGCTGCTCTGGTGGGTGTTGCTGACCGGCGGAGTCGGATTGATGCGCGGGCGTTTGAGCGCCAGCGTATTGCATGGGATCAACTACGTTTCGGGGTTGATGATCGGCGGGTTCGGGGTTTGGGCGCTGCTGGCGGCGTTGCAGGCGCTGCTTCAGGTTTGATGGGCGTCGGATCGCAGATTGCTTCAGCGGGCGCGGTCAGCGCCCGATGGCGATCCTTCAAGCGCTGATAGTTCTGGGCTGAATATTCCAGAAACTCCAATTCACGTTCGTTCAATGGACGGACTTGCCGGATCGGACTGCCCACATAGAGAAAGCCGCTTTCCAGCACCTTGCCGGGCGGCACGACGCTGCCTGCGCCAATGGTCACCCGGGATTGCACAATGGCCTTGTCCATGACGATCGCACCCATGCCGATCAGACAGAAATCCTCAATCGTACAGGCGTGCAGAATAACTTTGTGGCCAACCGTGACGTTATTACCGATCACCGTTGGCTGGCCGCCCGGACAGAACCGGCTGTCGTGGGTGACGTGAATGATTGTTCCATCCTGGATGCTGGTGCGCGCGCCGATGCGAATGCTCTGGATGTCGCCGCGCACGACGCTCATCGGCCAGATCGAACTGTCCTGGGCAATTTCGACATCGCCGATGACCAGGGCGGTTTCATCGACATAGGCGCTGGGATGGATGCGGGGCGTATTGGCTTCAAAGGGACGAACGGACATGGGACCTCGTGAAAAAATAAATGATTGATTATTTGAAACTGATTTAAAACTTATTAAGTTTGTTTAAAACTTAAAACTAACGCATCGTGACCACTTCCTCGGCGTTGGTGGGATGAATGGCGACCGTGTCGTCGAAATCACGCTTGGTTGCGCCCATGCGGATAGCGACGGCGAAGCCTTGCAGCATCTCATCTGCACCCTCGCCGATGAGATGCGCGCCAACGATCTGCTCTTGCGGA
>JAGRHK010000030.1 GCA_020444985.1 Candidatus Competibacteraceae bacterium | reverse complement strand
CGAGTGGTCATGTTCAGTCAACCCGATAGTTCGGCGCTTCCTTGGTGATGGATACGTCATGGACATGACTTTCGCGCATCCCTGCCGAGGTGACCCGAGTAAAAGCCGGCTTGGCGCGCATTTCGGGAACATCCCGGCAACCGACATAGCCCATGCTCGAACGCAGGCCACCCATGAGCTGATTAATAATCGCCAATACGCTGCCCTTATAGGGTACCCGGCCCTCAATACCTTCGGGCACCAGTTTTTCCACCGCGCTGCCTTCCTGGAAATAGCGGTCGCTGGAGCCGTGCTGTTGGGTCATCGCGCCCAGCGATCCCATGCCCCGGTAAGATTTGTAGGAGCGGCCTTGATAAAGCTCCACTTCGCCGGGCGCCTCTTCGGTGCCGGCGAACAGGCTGCCGATCATCACTGAATGCGCGCCGGCAGCAACCGCCTTGGCCAGATCGCCGGAATACCGGACGCCGCCATCAGCGATGACCGGCACGTCGCAGTCGCGCAATGCCTCGGCGACGTTGGAGACAGCGCTGATCTGCGGGACGCCGACCCCGGCGATAATGCGCGTGGTGCAGATTGACCCTGGACCAATCCCTACCTTCACGGCATCGGCTCCGGCTTCCACCAGATCCCGGGCGGCGGCGGCTGTCGCGATATTGCCGCCAATTACCTGAATATCGCGATGATGCTGCTTAATCCAGCGCACCCGATTGAGCACGTTGTGGGAATGGCCGTGCGCAGTATCCACGACCAGTACATCGACTCCAGCGCTGACCAGCGCCGCCACCCGTTCGTCCGTGTCCCCGCCAGCGCCGACCGCCGCGCCCACGCGCAACCGTCCCCATTCGTCCTTGCAGGCCAGCGGAAAATCGCTGGATTTCTGGATATCCTTGACTGTGATCATGCCGCGCAACTGAAAGCGATCATTGACCACCAGCACTTTTTCGATGCGATGCCGATGTAACAACCCCACAATTTCCTCGCGACTAGCGCCTTCGCGCACCGTCACCAGCCGCTCTTTGGGCGTCATGATGGCGCTGACCGGGGCATCCAGATTGTGCTCGAAGCGTAGATCGCGGCTGGTCACAATGCCGACCAGATCTTCGCCATCGACAACGGGTACCCCGGAGATATGATGGGCGCGGGTCAGGGCCAGCACCTCACGAATACTGGCGTTGGGGCCGGTGACAACAGGATCGTTAATCACGCCGGTTTCGTATTTTTTAACCCGCCGCACTTCCTGAGCCTGTTTTTCAATCGGCATGTTCTTATGGATAATGCCGATCCCGCCTTCCTGCGCGAGCGCGATCGCCAAGCGGGACTCGGTGACGGTGTCCATCGCTGCCGACACCAGCGGAATATTCAGGGTAATAGCGCGCGTCAACTGGGTCTTGAGGCTCACTTCATTGGGCAGCACCTCGGAATAGGCAGGGAGGAGCAGGACATCATCGAAAGTCAGGGCTTCTTGAACAATACGCATAGCGAGGGCCTCAAGACTGAGCGAAAATAAACCATCTATTTTATGCCACAGCATTCGCCGGGTAAACGGAAAAATCGATTAATCAGGGGCGTTGCCTGTCTGTTTTGAAACGGTCTTGATACTCTCCAGGGTCGTTGGGATGTTCTGACCCTGCGCGCATAAGCCCATTTGATCTCCGGCGATTTGTCGTAGTGCTTGCAAGCCATGATGGGATTCCGCAATATTGCGATCCACAGTAACGAAACATTGAATCTTGAAAGCGCCCGATCTGGACTTTCACTACCCAACACTTGGCGCAACGTTTGCGCGATTTGAGGATCGATTTGGAGGAATAGCGTCCATCATGCTCTTTTGTACTGCCTTTTCCTTGGCCTCGCCGGCGGGACCGCGCTCCGCTTTGTCCATTCTGATCTTTCATCGCGTGTTGCCTGGGCCAGATCCGTTGTTTCCTGACGAAGTGGACGCTGTTCGGTTTGAGCGGCTGTTGCGTTGGTTGGGAGACTGGTTCAATGTGCTGCCGTTGGCCGAGGCTGTGGCGCGCTTGCAGCAGGGGAATTTGCCGGTGCGCGCAGCAGCGATCACCTTTGACGATGGCTATGCGGATAATCATGATGTGGCGTTGCCGATTTTGCAGCGGCAGGGTTTGTCAGCCACCTTTTTTATCGCCGTGGGATTTCTGGACGGCGGGCGGATGTTTAATGATACGGTGATTGAGACGGTGCGCCGTTGCGAGCAATCGATGCTGGATTTATCCCCACTGGGTTTGGGTCGGCATGAGATAGGTTCCCTTGAGGATAAGCGTCAGGCCATTCCGGCATTATTGAATCAGATCAAGTATCAGCCGTTTGCGCAACGGGTGGAAACGATCGAGGCGCTGGCGGAGATCGCTGGGGTAAGGCTGCCGAGTGATTTGATGATGACCCGGCAGCAAGTGCAGGCACTGCATAAGGCCGGCATGGGGATCGGCGCGCATACCGTACATCATCCGATTCTGGCGCGCCTGGAGCCGGAGGAGGCCGAGCGGGAAATCGCAAACAGTCGGGATGATTTGCAAGCGCTGCTGGGTGAGTCCGTCGCGCTGTTCGCCTATCCAAATGGTAAGCCGGGAGCGGATTATCGTCCTGAGCATGTAGCGATGGCGCGACGGCTGGGTTTTCAGGCGGCGGTGTCGACGGCTTGGGGCGTGGCGCGGAATGAGAGCGACCTGTTCCAGTTACCGCGCTTTACGCCGTGGGGGCGGTCGCGCGGGCGATTTGGATTCGGGCTGTTGCGGAATTATGGACGGGCGCCAGTGCGGGATGAACAGCACATTAATGGTTGCTGACCCGACAGATGACGTGGCGATATTTGCCGTTGGCTTCGGGGGGGATGTGCGCAATGCATTCGATAGAGACTTCGACAGTGGTCCCAAGGCGCTCGCGGAAGGCGCGTATCAATTGCTCTGTTGTTTGATTGGATAATTCGCCCGCCAGCGATAATAACAGCCGAACCTGAGTTCGAGTTTCCTGAATGATTTGGTAGGCTTGCAAGCCGTCCAGTTCCCGCAATAAGTGGTTGAATGCGCTACCATGAATCCAGGCGCCGCTGGTCGCGATGAGGCCGTCGTTGGCGCGACCAGCGATCGCTTTCAGTAATGGCAAGCTGCGGCCACAGGCGCATTGACCGAGATCGAGAATGCCGCGATCACCGGTGCGGTAACGAATGAAGGGAAATTCAGGGTTGCTCAGGTTGGTGACCAGGATTTCGCCTTCCTGGCCGGGAGGCAACGCTTGGCCGGCTTCGCCCACGATCTCCACAATAATTTGCTCTGCAGTAATGTGCAGACCTCCTGCCGGACATTCCCGGGCGATGAACCCGGCGTCCCGTGCGCCATATTCGTTAGCGACGCCGCAGCCGAAGACGGTACCGATGACTTCCCGCCATTCTGGTCTTAACACTTCGGAAGTGGTGAAGGCGACTTGCAAACCCAGATCGTTCATGTCGAGGTTAGAGGTACGGGCGCGCCAAGCGAGACGCGCCAGGGCAGAGGGGTAGCCAAACAACATGCGTGGACGGTAGCGTTGCATGAACGCCAGAATGCTGTCGAGGCGCTGGTCGGTCAGGTCGTGCGTGGGGATGAGTCGGGAACGCAACAACTGGTCGCGGAAGGTGCGCAGTCGGTCTTGCGCGCCCGCTTCGATACTGGAGCCCCAGAGGACAATCTCCGGATCGCCAATGTCCACGTCCCACCAGCAGGTGGCTCGCCATTTGGCGGCAATATCGCAACTGATGCGATGTCGGCTGAGTTGAAAGCGTAGCGGTTCGCCGGAGGAGCCGCTGGTTTGCATCGCGATCAGGTCGGTAGCGCCTTCCGCAGTCCAGTGATCCTGATGGGCGCGAATGGCGGCTTTATCGATGATCGGGAGTTTGGTTAAATCGGCTGGGTTTTGAAATTGAGCGCTAGTGAGTCCGTGGTTTTGGAACCACTCGCGGTAGTAGGGCGTTCGCTGAGAGACCTGCTGGAGCAGGGATTGCAGGCGCTGGATTTGCAGGTTCTGCAGGCGCTCGTGGGACCACCACTGACTTTGTTCCAAATTGCGCCGTATCTGAACCGTATCATGGCGTTTGAGCCGTTCGTGGAGAGGGAACAGGAGATGGGCGGCGATTCGGGTATAGAAGTCGCTCATTACGCGTTGGCCTGTTGTGATCTGACTTCGGCCAGATCCTGGTAAATCGATAACCACAAAGGCTTTACCTGACGCCAAGAGAAACGTTCGGCTGAGTTTCTTCCCGCATTGACCAGTTTCTCCAATTTCTCTGGCGCTTCCAGTAGCGTTGCAACTGCAGATGCCATCGCGTCTGGATTGGTCGGTGGCACAAGGAGCGCATCTTCGTCATCGCGCACAAGATACGGTACGCCGCCAACGGCGGTGCTGACTACAGCGACTCCGCTGGCCCAGGCTTCCAGCACGGAGTTTGGCGTGTTATCGACCCGGCTGGGGTTAAGCATGATATGGGCGCTGGCGTAAAGTTCGACCATGGCCTGCAACTCCAGGCGACCGGGGAATGTGACCGCATCCGCCAGATCCAGTTGACGGGCTTGGACTTCCAGGTTTTGGCGCTCGGGACCGGAGCCAGCGATCGTCAATCGCGCATTCGGCCAGTGTCGATGAATTTGTGCAAAGGCGTTGAGCGCCGTCGAAATATCGTAGAGCGCTTCCAGGTTACGGGTCACAATCAAGTGAGGGCCGGTTGAAATCGGCTTGCGGAGGGTTAAGTCGGCGGTTGCCTTGAAGCGATCCAGATCAACGATGTTGGGGACAATGATGACCGGCAAGTCGTACCGCTCGAACAGTTCCGCCAGAAATTGGGAGGGAACAGCGAGGATTTTGGCCTGACGCAGGATGGGCAGGACGATGCGCGCCTGTTGTTGCAGGAAAGCGCCCGCGTTGCCTCCCCGGTAGTTGATAATGGCTGGAACGCCCTGTAGCCTGGAAATAATGAGGGCTGGCGCTGCAAATAAATGCCAAGCCCAGCCGGAGTTGGCCATGATGTGCGTGACATCGGCGCGGCGCGTGGCCTGCCACAGGCGCATCAGATAGGGAATTAAGCGGAACACCGCGCGCAAGCCGGGCAAGCGACCTGCCCACTGTGGACGATAGGGTGGATTCACCTGCACCAGGTCAACGGTTAATCCCTCCTGCTTGAGCAATTGCGCCAGTTGGCGAGTCTGATTGGCCATGCCGCCGGAGGGAGGAGGCAGGGGTCCGATCAAGGTGAGATGAAGAGATGTCTGGGATTCCATGAAAAGTATTCTAATCCAATACAGCGCAGTGGGCGTTTGTTCGTGCTAATGAAAGGGTAAACCGTGTCCGTGATTGTAGCTTCCTCAATCATGCAATTCGACTGATATCCTGGAGGATTCGCTGCATGGCAAGATTTCTCAAGCTTGGACGGATGAGCATCCTTTCGTGGGGCATGTCTTTGCTGATTGTGTTATGGGGGTATGGGCCGACGGTTGGCGAGACAGCTACCCAGACCGAAGTCGTTCCGCCGTCCTCAGTTTCTCTGCGTGATACGGAACTGGGGCGTTTGGCGCAGTCGCTGCAGCCGGGCGAATTCAAGGTGCTTGATGAAAAGGTTGACGGCGCATCCAACCTGAGTCGTTTATTGCGTGTTCCGGCAGGTGATGGCAAGCGCCAGTTGGCGATTGATGCCTGGGCCGATGGCGGGTACTGGGATCCGCGCCGCCAGCGCACTTTCTTTCTGGGGCATCGTTATCGCAAGAAGTTCATTTCTTATTGGGCGGCGGATAATACCTGGCGCGAGATCCCCTGCTGGGATGTGAAACCGGCGCCCAGTCAAATTGAGAAGTTCGGCCATCCCTACGGGCGCATTACCTATGACTGGCGACGCGGACATTATTATCATCTGGCCAAGGATGGTTGGTGGCGGTACTGGGTCGATGAGAATCGCTGGGAGCAGTTGCCGGGGACGGTGGGCGGTTATGTGCCGATTGCATGGCATGAGGGATTGCAGGCGTTAATTGTTGTCTCGGACAACCAGTTTCGGGCCTTCGATGGCAAGGCTTGGCGGGTGTTGGGCGATTCGGCGGTGAATGGCTACCATTCCAGCGCCCGATATAATGAGGTTCGCGGTGACCTGCTGACGCTCGGCGGAAACCATTCGATGCAAAAGGTAGATTTATTAACTGCAACGGGTGAAATTCGCCATGTGCAGGATGCGCCGTTCAAGTTTTCCATTAGTTCGGATAATCTGACTTATGATCCATCGTCGGGCCACTATCTGGTGCTGAAATGGGATGAGAAGGAGCTTTGGGAATATAGTCCAGATCAGGATGAATGGCGCTTGGCGATGCGGTGGGATCGAAAAACCTGGCCGTTCAATTCTTATGGGGGCGTGGTTCCCTATCCTATTGACGAATTGGGAGTGATTCTCTGGCAGTATGGGCCTGGAACGAGAGTCTATCGGCATCAGAGCGTCTTCGAGTCGAAATCCGAAGCGGTTTCAAGTCCGCCGTCTGCAACGAAAAGCAAGCTGGTTGCCATTGGCGCGACTCTGCAACCTGGCGAATGGCGGTATGTGGATACCGATCTGGGTGGCGCGTCCAAGCTGAGTCAAGTGCTGACCATTGAGTTTTGTCCCTTGGGTTCAGGGCGAGGCACGCATGGCAATGGTTGGATGGACTCCTTCGTTTACGATCCCGAATCCCAGTCTTTCTGGGTGTTAATGATGCGGGATCGCAGTGATAAGCGCTTGGCTTGGCTGGATGCGGATTTGCGCTGGCATGTCGTCCGCAACCCCTGGGGCGAGGATTGTTCGACCAATCGACGTCCCTTTAACCGGCTGTCCTTGGTCAATGGGATGCTGTATTGGCCTCCGGCCTATTGGGGCGAGGAACGGAAGAAGATGGGCACATTTCGTCGTGCGCCGGTTGCGCCTTATCTGCGAGGTGAAACGAGCGTGACGTGGGAGGAGTATGGAGTCGGTTGGGGGCAGACTAGCGCAGGGCAGAATGGCGATTTTGCGGTAGAATGGTTTCCGGAATTTGGCGGCTGGATTATGCATGTTCCAGGGAGGACCACAGCGATCGACAAAGGCTGGCCGTCCCGTGAGGGACATACCGAAGAAGGCGCAGCACAGGGCAAGCAATGGAATGGCCGCCTGTTCTATTTTCGTCCAGGCGATTCTCAATGGACATACCTGGATCGCACCTATAGCCAGGGCTATCGCAGTCGGTTGCTCTACAACCCAATTAAGGGTGAAATGCTGCTGGGGCCGGGCGGAACCTTCGACAAACAGCCGATTACAGCCGAGTTCACTCGAATTCTAGCGGATGGGATCGTACAGAAACTGGATCAGGCCGTGGGTGCGTCGTTAAAGTACCATACTGGAAGTGACAATCTGACTTATTGTCCGTCAACGGGCGACTATCTGTGGTGGTCTTATAAAGACCGGATGATGTGGCGCAGTGGCGATGGCCAGCATTGGCAAGTTTATGAGGATTTTCTTGGTATTGGCAACTCCCCACTTTTTCCCAAGGGACGCCAAAAGTTTGCGGGTAGAGAGGGGTTGTTTGGAGCGAGCAGCTTTATTCAGGTCAATCCGATTCCCAACACGGATCTATTGGTATGGTTCGATCCGCATCGCGGGGTTATTTTGCACCGAATGCGTCCGCAGTAATGGTTGATTTACAGATCTCACCCCCAACCCCTCTCCTGCTTGCGGGAGAGGGGAGTGAACGCTTACAGAGCATTGGGTTGGAGGCGGAGATTAGTCCGTTTCGAGGAGCGGCTTTGTTATCGGATTGTTTGAATTCCCTTGATGCGGCGTTGCGGATGCATATCCGGCCCAACGTGGGGCTGTGGGATCCGGAACTTAACGCGGTGACGCCGCTGGATCATTACGGGCAGCTCAGCACCGCCTTGGCATTGCTGCTTTTGGATGAGCAGGGAGGCGGTGGATGGCGTCAGCCCCTGGATGCCTGGTTGGCTTTGGGAAATGGCTCACTTGGCCATCTGCCGTTTAACCGATTCTTATTGCTGCTGCTGCGGGATGTGCTGATTCGGCGGGGTGCTCACGAGGAAGATTTGGGACGCATCACCCAGGGTTTAGCGCGTTGCAATTTAAAAAAACGCTATCCGTCGAATAACTGGTCGTTGTTGGCGCAGCTTTGTCGGGTAATCGAGGCAATACCGGCGCAGCGGTCGGCGCAGATGAAGCGCTTTTGTCGTCTTCTGGACCGTTGGATGACGCCCGCCGGGGGATTTATCGATTTTCCCGCACACCCCCAGCGCGGGGGCGCTACGCCAATGACCTATCATCATAAGGCGTTGTTTTTGGCGATGACAGCGGCTTGGTTCCAGGATGATGTGGCGCTGACGCCCAGGATTCAGCGGTTGCTGGAGTGGGTCGATCTGTGCTGGGATGGTGGTGGGTATGTGGGGGGCTTTGGGCGCAGTACGCATGCGCTGTTTGGCGATGGCTGTTTGTTGGCGTCTTTGACGTTGTTGGGCTTGGCGGGGGGTAGAGAAGATCGCAGCGGTTGGCCGGTCATGATGGATGGGATTCTGCGGCGTTTGCAATCTCAACGGCGGGAGGATGGTTTTTATGGGTTGAATCCTGCCAGAGTTGAGGGGCGCTGTGGTTGGGATGGTTATATGGCGCTGTCGGTTTATAACGCGTGGTTTGCTGCAGTGCTCGCTTGGGCGCGTACTATTACGACGGTGCGTCCAATACCGAGATGTCTGGAGACGGTGTCGTTATCGCGTCTTCCAGTGGATTCAACGGGCAATGAGCGAGGTCAGGCAGCGCTGATCCATGATGATCGGGCGGGTCTTTTGAAGCTGGCGACGGAATCCGGCTTGACGGTGCTGTTTTCGACCCGTGGACAGCCGCCCCAGGCGTTCAGTCAGCATGAGATGGAGTTTCGCTATAGCGGTGGTGTGCCTTTTCATGTCCGGGTAGGGAATGAGGTGGTGGTTCCGCCGCCGATTCGCGTGGGTCGAGAGACGTTAGTTTGTCATCCGGTATTGGCAGGGTGGACGCCGGTGTTTTTGGTGGATGAACGCTATTTTGGGTTGACCGACTTTACCCAGGCGGCGGTGGAGGAGTCGGAGGATGCGTATTACATCCAGTTGCAGGGGCATCCTTCGGCATTGTGCCGCCGACCGGTGGAGGGGGGTTGGCCGAGATTGCGGGCAGCGCTGGATTGGCGGTTGTTGGGCGGCGTTTGGGGGCGTCAGGAGGCGTTGCGTCGGGAACGGTGTGAGGCGCTTTGGGGGATGATCAAGGTGCGGATTGATCGGCGACGGTTAGAGGTGTTAGTTGAAGTCTGGGTTGAAAATAAGCTGGGTGTTGCAGCGGTTTATTTGAATCCGGCGGGGCATGTTTTGACCGATCATGCTAGGGCTTGTATGAAAGAATGGAGACAGCAGCCTGAGGGGTGTCAGGCGGCGGGATTGAATCCAGCTACCGATCATGGTGATGAGTGGGTCGTGATGCCAATCCTTTCGGCGCTTGCGCCAGCGAAGGCTTTTTGTCATGCCCCGGTTGTCTGGAGTGCGGGATCGGTGGGCTATTCGCTCAGG
>JAGRHK010000309.1 GCA_020444985.1 Candidatus Competibacteraceae bacterium | reverse complement strand
TGACCCACTGCGTCAATGCTTCCAGCTCCGTATCCGAGTCATTTTCACCAGGAATCAACAGTGTAGTGATCTCAAACCACACCTGCGTTTCCTGTTTCAGATAAATCAGGGTATCGAGTACGGGTTGTAAATGACCGCCACAGATTTTCCAATAGAACGCCTCGGTGAAAGCTTTGAGATCGACATTCGCGGCGTCCATATACTTGAAAAATTCCCGGCGCGGTTCTTCGCAAATATAACCTGCGGTCACCGCGACTGACTTGATGCCGTATTCCCGACAAGCGATCGCGACATCGATGGCGTATTCCATGAAAATCACTGGATCGTTGTACGTGTAGGCTATGCTGCGGCAACCCAATTCATGCGCAACGCGAGCCAGTTTCGTCGGGGACGCGTCATCCGCCAAGGTATCCATTTCGCGGGACTTGCTCACATCCCAGTTCTGGCAAAATTTGCAGGCTAAGTTGCAACCGGCAGTGCCAAATGACATGACCGACGTACCGGGTAGAAAGTGGTTGAGTGGCTTCTTTTCAATCGGATCGATGCAAAAGCCGCTGGAGCGGCCATAGCTGGTCAGCATGATTTGACCTTCATGGCAACCGCGCACGAAACACAGACCTTGTTGCCCTTCGTGCAGCTTGCAATAGCGCGGACAGACATCGCACTGCACTTTGCCATCGTCCAGCACATGCCAGTACTGAGTAGGAAAAAAATCCGCTGTGGAAGGCGTCGTAGGAATATTCATCTTCATGGTGGTTATCCCGGCCTTTGTGTACAAAGGCTCTCGTTGTTTCCCAACCGGCAAAACCCGTGATTGTGATCTTTCCGGTCGAATGACACGCTATACTTAGTTATAAGAGTTATCGTATCCGCATACTATGTTCTGATTGCCGTATTGGCAAATTGATCCGGGAGGGCATTGCCATGCAAACCACGCGCACCCCCGCAGTAGCGGGATTATTTTATCCAGCAAGTAGCACTGAACTGCACGCACAGGTACAAAACTTTCTAAACCAGACTCCTCCTGCTGTTGAATCGCCGCCCAAGGCGATCATCGCGCCGCACGCCGGCTATGTGTATTCCGGCCCCATTGCCGCTTCTGCTTATGCCCAACTCAAAGCAGCGCGCGACAGCATTACGCGCGTCGTGCTGCTCGGCCCCAGTCACCGCGTCGGCTTTCAAGGGATTGCCATCAGTTCCATGCAAGCCTTCGCCACGCCTCTAGGATTGATTCCGCTTGACCAGGCCGCCGTCGAAGCGGTTCGCACGCTTCCGGATGTCGGCTTTCTGGAACAGGCGCATGCTCAGGAACACAGTTTGGAAGTTCATCTTCCCTTCCTGCAAGAGGTATTGGGTGATTTCAAACTCGCGCCACTGGTGGTCGGCGACGCCCGTCCGGAGCAGGTTGGGGCGGTGCTGGAAGTCTTGTGGGGTGGTCCGGAAACGTTGATTGTTATCAGCTCCGATCTGAGTCATTACCACGATTACCAGACTGCTCGACAATTGGATCGTGTGACCTCTAAAGCCATCGAGACCTTGCGTTTCGAAGATATCGGGTACGAGCAAGCCTGCGGGCGCAACCCGGTCAATGGTTTATTGTGGGTCGCGCGGCGCAAAGGACTGCATGGCGAAACCCTGGATCTGCGCAATTCCGGAGATACCGCAGGATCGCGGGATCAAGTCGTCGGGTACGGCGCTTATGTTTTCCACTGACGTGTTATCGATGGAAGATCGAGCGACGCTGCTGCATGTCGCCCGCTCTTCCATTCAGCATGGCTTGCGTCATCACCGGGCCTTATTGATCGATCCCAATGACTACCCAAAAGCCTTGCGTGTATCACGGGCGACCTTCGTGACTCTGGAAATCGGCGGGCAGTTGCGCGGTTGCATTGGCGTGCTGGCCGCTTACCAACCGCTGATTCAGGATGTCGCCGTCCATGCCTACGCTGCTGCGTTTGAAGACCCGCGTTTTCCCGAGTTGCGTGAAGAGGAATTTCCCAGGCTGGAAGCACATATCTCGGTGCTGTCGCCGCCGGAACCTCTACCATTCGGTTCTGAACAAGAACTGCTGGCGCAACTGCGCCCTGGCATAGATGGATTGATTCTTCACTTTGGTCATCACCGGGGCACTTTTTTGCCGTCGGTTTGGGAACAATTGACCGAACCGCCAGTCTTTCTGGCGCATCTCAAACAGAAGGCCGGATTGCCCGCCCATTTCTGGGCGCCGGAAATCCGGGTTGAGCGCTATACGACGGAATATTTCGGCGATGCCGATGGGACGGCTTCCCCAGCCTGAACACGGCGCAGGCGTTTGAGATCAGCAGGCGTATCCACGTCCCAACCTATCGAGAGTTCGCTCCAAACCACACCCGCCCGGCGCAACCGCCGACGAGTCGCCGCCATCACATCCGAGCCGCCCCAAGCGATGCCCCGGAACAGGGCGGAACAGGGTTGACGCAGACCGACCAGCACATAACCGCCATCAATCGCCGGTCCCAGCACAACATCCGCTGTTCCCGTCGCCAAGCGCTGCAAGGCATCCTGTAATTCCGGCGCGCCCAGCGAAATACAATCACCGCCGATTAACACGCCATAATGGCCTTGGGAAAGCACCTGGTTTAGCGCCTGGTTCATGCGTCGCCCTAGGTCGCCTGCGCCCTGCCGGCGCAGCCGGACACCGTATTTCCGCCGACATGCGATGAAAAAGCCCTGTCTAACTCCCGGCGCGCACCACAACTCGACCGGACACAGGCGCGCGGAAACCGCGATGGCCAGGGTGCGATGCAGCAATTTTTTATACAGATGCGCTGCGCCGCGCGCGCCGAGCCGCCCTGCCAAGCGGGTTTTGACCTGTCCGGGAACGGGCGCCTTAGCGAAGATCAGCAGACGAGCATTAGGAAAGCGGTCGCGCTCGCTCATGATCGGTAATAGCGCCGAGCCAGTGGGTCAGGATCAACGCCGAGGAAGTAGGCCAGCCGTAACCGCCACATTAGCAGAATGGTGCGGGCAATACCGTCCCGCTCCCAGCGCCGGCTGGAAGTCTGCAAGGGCTGACGTAGGCAAACGGAACGCCCATGCTGCTTGAGCAACCGGCTTAGGGCAATGTCTTCCATCAACGCGATGGACGGATAACCGCCAATCTGCACAAACAACGCGCGCCGGACAAAGATGCCCTGATCGCCGGTGGCGATGCCGGTCAGACGAGAGCGGATATTCATCAGCGTTTCCACGACCCTGAACGCCGGGTGACGACCAGACAGGCGCACATCAAAACGGCCCCAGTGACGATGC
>JAGRHK010000308.1 GCA_020444985.1 Candidatus Competibacteraceae bacterium | reverse complement strand
TAAGCCACATCCTCAACTGCGCGGCTGATCTCGGTGAAAAAGGGGTTGCGGATGTCCGACACGATCAGGCCGATCGTATCGGTCCGGCGCGAACGGAGTCGTCGCGCCGCCAGATCCGGCCGGTAGTCCAGCGCCTGAACCGCTTCCAGCACCCGCTGGCGGGTGGCCTCGGTGACTCCGGTATGCCCCGTTAACACGCGTGACACGGAGGCGACCGATACGCCGGCGTGCTTGGCGACATCCTTGATTTGCGCCATCTACGTTTCTCCTTATGAAGGATAAAGTAAACGATTACAATTATTATCTCAAGATTATCGAGTTCTTGAGTAGTCGTAAATCAATTTTTTAAAAGATACTTGACAATAAAAATGTAACCGTTTACAAATAATGTCCACGGGAAGCTCATAACCACTGACAATTATATGAAAACGATTTCAAAACGACCCGCCATGAGGATGTACACTATGAAAAAAGCCACGCTTTCCTTAGCCATTGCCACGGCCTTGACCACGCCATTGATGGCTGAGGCCGATACGGTTCTTTACGGCGAGGCCAAGGTTTCCGTTGATTACGTCGATAACAATCGTGATCCCGATTCTTATTGGGATGTGGTCAACAACGGTTCCAAACTGGGCATTTATGGGACGGAGGAACTGGGTGGTAACCTGAGCGCTTTCTATAAATATGACTTCAGCGTGGACATGACGGAAGGCGGGAACTTCTCCGGACTCAATCAAAAGTTCGTGGGTCTGAAGGGGGGATTTGGGGCGGTGACCCTGGGTACGCAGGATACGCCCTATTGGAAAGTGCTGAATGTGGTGGATATTTATCACAGCGGCAAGATGTTCGATGGGACCGTCTATCTGGGTTCTGGCGTCGATAACAGAACCTCCACCAACGGCGCTTTGAGTACCCTGTCCAACAGCATCGATTACCAAACGCCCAACTTCAACGGCTTCAGCGCCGAAGCCTTGCTGGTGCTGGATGGCCGGATCAACTCGGCCGAAGGGTTCTCGAACGGCGTGGATATCTGGACGCTCAATCTCAAGTACGAGCAGGGACCCTACTTCGCGGGGCTGACCTACATTAAGCTCGACGGCGACAGCGATGTCGCGATCCCGGTTGCTGAAGGCGGCGGGACGGTGGATTTCGATGCGGATAA
This sequence comes from Candidatus Competibacteraceae bacterium, assembly GCA_020444985.1. Taxonomy (GTDB): domain Bacteria; phylum Pseudomonadota; class Gammaproteobacteria; order Competibacterales; family Competibacteraceae; genus UBA2383. The sequence continues at coordinate 2,139 of JAGRHK010000308.1, read as the reverse complement.
CTGGGGCATCGGTCTGGGATACCGGGCGGATGTCTGGCTGGTGGGGGCGATTTACGAGCAAGGCGACTTTACCGACGTCAATTTCCCCCGCAAATACATCACGGCAGACGGGAACCGACTCGCCACTGGCGATGATGCCAAAAGCTACTTCATCACCGGCCAGTACACCTTTGGCAACAGTACGGTTCGCGCCGGTTTCGGCCAGACCGATACCGGGATCGATGGGGAGGACAAGATCGACAACTACCGGGTCGGCTACCAGTACAACTTCAGCAAGCGGACCTTACTTTGGGCGGAGTACATCGGACGCGATGCCGACACGCTGTTCTATGGCGATCAGAATGTCGTCTCGCTGGGCACCAAAGTCCTGTTCTAGCGTCATGCAATGTCTTTGAGAGAACGGACACCGCAAGGTGTCCGGACGCTTGCTGTTTTCAACGCCAAGGAGCACTACGGTATGCCGACTGATGATGCGCATTGTCCGTCCTGCGCTGAAACCCTTTGCTTGCCGATCTTGCAACAAAAAGCCACCGCGACGCTCACGTGTCCTGGCTGCCAGGCCGCGCTCCAGGTGCAACTGGAGCCCTTTCCGGCCTGGCCCGTGCTCCGTCTGATCGCGGCGCCCGCCGCCTCCGATGACCACCGGCATGACGCCGATCGTGCGTCTTCAACCCTGGGCGTGACGTCCTGCGGCGATACCCGGGCGTCCCGTCGCGTCTGCACGCACTGCCAACAACCGGTGGCCGAGTACCGGTTCCTCACCGGCGACGGTTTTTCCATCGTCACCTACCATTGCGCGGAGCACGGCGATATCATTCCTTCTCATAGAAGCCTAGAATATCATGCGCTTGCGATGTGCTACTCTTAAAAACACGATCTCACCAAGGAGCACAAGCTGATGAAAACGGCATCCTCTAAACATCCTCTAACCCTCATTTCAACTGCGTCAGCCCAAGTGATCTTGACGATCGCGGTATTAGCCTGAACGTCGGCGTTCGCCCCTGTCCATTCGCCGCTTTTCGCTCCTTATCTCTCGGCTAGGACCGACGTTGCTGCGCGAGTGAGTCTGAAATGACCTTCTGCCGGTTTATCATGGGCAGCGAATGGCGTGGAAGACTGCTATTTTTGCTAACTAGTTAAAATAATGTTTATTAATAATAACATAGGAAAGTTTTTCGAAAAAAATAGAAAAAAAATATTTTTTATTTGAATTATTGAATTTTTATTCTATTATCTTTCTATAAGCCATGTCATTCCACTGATAAAAATAGACATAAAAGGCGAACCACCATGCAAGAGATCAGAGTCAATGCGATAACGGGCTATGTGCGCAAAACCCATGCTGCCGCGTTCCATGCCCTGCCGACTATCTTCCCCGCCTGCGTTAGTGATCTGCGCATTACTTGCCGAAACCCACAGCGATTCAGCCGAATGCGATGCCCACAAACGGGCGTTCAAGCGCTGGGCTAGCGATTCGCGCCAACGAGCGGACAACCTCGGCAAGGCCGAAGATCGTTGTGGCGCAGGTTCTGATCGAAGACATTGTCAATAACCGACTGCTCTGGCCCGATTCTCGGGCGCTTACGAGGTGGATTGGGTGGTGGTGGAAGCGGTCACTTGCTTCACCGTCGAACGGATCTGGATCCAGATCAAACCATAGGAGCACTAAGCGTGGCGTTGCACATCACTGATTATCGTAATGGCTTCCAACCGGGATTTACCCCAATCACAAGTTTTGACGATGCCGAAGACAATACCGGTATCGGTTTCGGCGTGCTGAAGCTACGCTCCGGGGAACGGTACGAAACGGCGGCCGAAACCGAGACAGCTTGGCTATTGATGGATGGCGAGGTGGTGGTCACCATTGATGAGCAAACACAGGCTCCGCTCAGCCGCCGCTCTTTATTCGACGAATCGCCAAGCTGCGTCCACGTTGCCAAGGGTACGAAAGTCAGTTTTAGCTGCGAGACGGATGCGGAATTTACCGTGCACCAAACGGCCAATGACAAATCCTTCGCCCCACGTATCTACCAACCGGCAGATGTTCCCAACGAACATCGCGGCAAGGGTCAGGTCGGTGACACCTGCTATCGCTTCGTGCGTACCATCTTCGATCGCAGCAAGGCCGATAGCAGCGCC
>JAGRHK010000307.1 GCA_020444985.1 Candidatus Competibacteraceae bacterium | reverse complement strand
TAACGCCGGTTACGGAATCCTTGCTGCAATGGCCAGGACTGCGATTCATGCGCGACCCCACGCGCGGCGGCGTGGCCACGGTCGCCCATGACATGGCTTCCGTCACGGGCGCGACCGTGCGCCTGTTCGAGAAAGACTTGCCGGTGCGTCAAGAAGTGTGGGGGGTGTGCGAAATTCTAGGCTATGACCCGTATTATCTGGCCTCGGAAGGGCGGGTCGTAGCCGCACTGAGTCCGGATGCCGCTGAGCCGGCGGCTGCAATGCTGCAACGACTGGGCTTCCATGATGCCTGTGTCATAGGCGTGATTGAGCCGGGGCCGCCCCGCGTCGTTCTGCACACAAGTCTCGGCGGCGAGAGGATTCTTCCGGAGCTGGAAGAGGATCCCCTGCCACGCATCTGCTGATTTTTGAGATGGGCCGGGCACTGCGGATCAGTCGAGAGGACGCAAGAAAGAAGCGAACAGGAGGCCATGCATTGTGCCGCATCTTTTTGCCGGTTGCCCATTGGCTGGCTGTTCGGTAGGCATGGCGTTCTCCAGATTGCGCTAAAATGATTCGATATTGTTAAAAGACGACTTTACATTGCGGTTTTCCATTTCTCGCGCCACCAGGAACCTCTCGATGCGTAATGCCCAAATCCTCAGTACCGGAAGTTATGTGCCCGACCGGGTGGTGACCAACGCCGATTTCGCCGCCCGGTTTGGCGATAAGGTGGACGATTGGCTGGTCGAGAATGTTGGTATCCGCGAGCGGCGGTACTTGCATGAGGATCAAGTCACGTCTGATCTGGCCGTCGCGGCCGGGCGCGTCGCTCTGGAACGGGCCGGTTTGGAACCGGCGGCGCTGGATCAAATTATCGTCGCCACCGATACCCCGGATTACCTCAGTCCGGCCACGGCGGCCGTCGTGCAAGCAAAGCTGGGCGCACGCCGGGCCGGCGTGTTCGATGTCAACAGCGCCTGCGCCGGGTGGGTAACCGCTTTGGATATAGCGGTCCGACAGGTGATGACTGAACCGGAAGAGGCGACGGTGCTGGTGATCGGCGCGTATGGCATGAGCCGGTTCCTGGACCCGAACGACAAGAAAACCGCAACCTTGTTCGCGGATGGCGCGGGGGCAGTGATCGTCAGAGCGGGATCAGCGCCCGGCTGGTTGGCGACGGTTACGGCGGCGGCCGGCGAATATCATGACGCTCTGGGCATCTACACCGGTGGAACCTTTTGTCCGGCCACGGCGGATCACGTCGCCCAATTCGGCCCGCCGGTCGTGCAGTTCGTGCGCAAATTTCCAGCGACCTTCAACGTCGAACAGTGGCCGCCCTTGATCGAGCGGTTACTGGCCAAGGCGAGCGCAGCGACTGGAACCCGCCTGCGCCCGGATGACGTGGATCACTACTATTTCACGCAGGTCAATTTGCGGATCATCGAGGACACCATGGCCGCGTTGGGACAACCCTTGAGCAAAACCCACTGGATCATGGATCGCTACGGCTATACCGGTTCCGCCTGTATCCCGATGGTGTTGGACGACGCCATCGCTCAGGGAAAAGGCCCACAACCGGGAGAACGGGTCCTGTTTTGCGCCAGCGGCGGCGGGATTGCTTTGGCGGCTTCGTTATGGCGCTGGGTCGGATGAATGCAACCGCTCCAGCAAGGATTGCCGGTACTGATCTTCCAACAGGAGATTCATCGGTTGACGGCGGTGGGTAGCCAGGCGCAGTTGCAGCAGTTCCAGGCGGGCGTGAGCGCGACTCCGGTCGCTTTCGGGGAGTTGCTGCAACAGATGCTCAGCTTCCCGCACGTCCCGGAGTAATTGCAGTTCCGGTGGTAAAAATCCGGCGTTCTTCAGCAGACGATAGGCCACGCGCAACTCTTCAGGAATCGTCGAATCATCTTCCAGATGCAAGGGTTGACCTTCGCCCGGCAAGCCACGCAGTTCGCCGCAGTCGATGGCCTCCTGAATGCGGGTTTCGGCAATTTGATCAATGAGATGCATCGTTCGCTCTTTTTCCCCGATCCGGTCGATTATTATGCATCGGCGAGCGCCATCCGGTTGCGCCCCTCGGCTTTGGCGCGATACAACGCAGCGTCTGCGCGGCTGAGAACCGTATCGATGGTAACATCCTGCGTCGTTAAGGCGGCTATGCCGACGCTGACTGTGATGGGAATGGCGTGGCCCTTATACACGACCGGCGTATCCATGATTTTCTGTCGCAGGCGTTCGGCGAAGATCTGCGCCGTCGCCTGGTCCGCACCCGACAGCAGTATCGCGAACTCCTCACCGCCGATTCGTCCGACCTGATCGATCTTGCGCACGGAATTCTGCATCAATGCGGCACAGTGTTGCAGCGCCATGTCGCCGGCTGCATGGCCAAACCTATCGTTTCCCGACTTGAAATAATCCAAATCCAGCATGAGAACGACCGCACGTTGGTTACCCTGCCGTTGCAATCGGGCCTGTTCTTCCGTTAATCGCGCCAGAAAATGCCGCCGGTTCGCCAAGCCGGTCAGGTCATCCGTGGTCGCCATCGTTTGCAAAGCAACTTCCAGGCGTTTGCGTTCCGTAATGTTTTCATGAGCGATCAGGGTGAGTTTTGGGGGAGAGGCGTCAAGAATTGCATCCAAGGCGCTGATATCTCGTCAATCAGCGGACGGATCGTGGCCTGCTGGACGTTTTCGAGCATCCGCACGACGATCGCCCCGCCTCGCTGGATCATTCCGAAGATCGGGGGTTTTTCATTCTCCAAGGTGCCGCGCCCGCGCGCACCCTTCAAGCGTCGCCGCCGCCCCCAGCGGCCTTTTTTTTGACGGCCTCCGGATGTCTCTGAGGCCCGGCCACGATATAGACCTCATCGCATTCCACTTCCCCCGCCAAAATCGGTTCCGGCTGGCAAGCGACAATGCCATTGCGCAACTGCTCAGTCATCCGCTGTACGTCGTCCCGGTTTAACCGCAACTCCTGGGCAATCTGGGCGTTAGATAGGTTCAATCCCATGAAATACAAACATAAGATCCACGCCCGCAGCGGTTGATGATGGCCCGCCAACACCGTTCCCGTCAAATCATCAAAATGGCGGTGGCAACCTTCGCAGCGATATTTCTGTCGTGCCCGTTGGGTGGTATCGCGCCCCTGCTTCGTGATCCCCATCGCGCCACAATGGGGACAGCGAACCCCGTCGGGCCATCGTAACTGACGGACCGTTTCGTAGCACTTGGCGTCATCCAACAAATTTCGGAGGTTGATCATCGGCAAGGCTCGTCGGTCGCAGCGTTTCGGAACTCCTTCAGTGTAGCCTCCAATCTCCGCTA
>JAGRHK010000306.1 GCA_020444985.1 Candidatus Competibacteraceae bacterium | reverse complement strand
GATGCGATTCACCGGAGATCTCGTTCAACGTTCGACGCCAGAATGATAGGGTTTGCTCAATTCATGCACGGCTTCCACCAGCGCCAAGGCGTGCTCGGGGTCAACGCCAGGCTGAATGCCATGTCCCAGATTGAACACATGGCCGGGACCGGGGCCGAAATCAGCCAGCGCTTGGGCGACCTGCTGGCGAATGCGGTCCGGCGCGGCGTACAGGACCGCCGGATCAAGATTACCTTGAATCGCCGCCCGGTTGCCAATGCGCCGGCGGGCATCGCCAAGATCGACGGTCCAGTCAACGCCGACCGCTTCGCAACCGGTTGCAGCGATCGCCTCCAGCCAAGCGCCGCCGCCTTTGGTAAAGAGGATGACAGGCGTTCGCTCGTCATGGGTTTCGCGCGTCAACTCTGCGACAATCCGCGCCAGGTAGGCCAACGAGAATTCCTGGTAAGCCGGTGGCGTCAGAATGCCGCCCCAGGTATCGAACACCATGAGCGCCTGCGCGCCAGCGGCCATTTGAGCGTTCAGGTAAGCAATGACTGCCTGAGTGGCGACTTCCAGCAAGCGATGCAACGCTCCGGGCTGGTCATACAGCAATCCCTTGACCTGAGCGAAATCCTTGCTGGATGCGCCTTCAACCATGTAGGTCGCCAGGGTCCACGGACTACCAGCAAAGCCGATCAATGGAACTTGCCCGTTCAATTCCCGACGGATCAATCGGACCGCGTCCATCACATAGCGTAGCTCTACTTCTGGATCAGGGACGGGTAATCGCTCAATATCCGCTATTGACCGAACGGGTCGGGCAAACCGTGGGCCTTCGCCCTCACTGAACGATAGCCCCAAACCCATCGCGTCCGGCACGGTTAGAATATCCGAGAAGAGAATCGCGGCATCCAGAGGAAAACGGGCCAAGGGTTGCAGCGTCACCTCGCAAGCCAGTTCCGGAGTCTGACACAGGCGCATGAAATTGCCGGCGCGCGCGCGCGCCGCACGGTATTCCGGCAGATAACGCCCCGCCTGGCGCATCAGCCAGACCGGCGTGACATCCACCGGTTGGCGGCGCAACACGCGTAGCAGGCGATCATTTCGCAATGATGTGGTCATCGTGACTCGGTTTGAGGTTGTTTAAAGTCTGGCGCGGGCGCGCGGCTTGTGCGCTATTCACCCGATTTGACGGTAATTTTACATCAACTGGGCCAAGCTTTCCGAGATAACGTCCATGCGTGAATAATCATGAGATACTATCAATATTTTTCAACAAGTTGGCTTATTCATTATTGAAGTTTAAAATTATTCAGCAATCATTGATTTTAACAGCATTGTTCTGCGTCAGGAGATGGCCATGACCGATCCCGCCCGCCATTCAAGCCGAGGCCCGTTTCACGCTGATCAGTTACGCGATGGCGACCGTTACGAACTGTCGAATGGTCACCCGATTTATTGCGCGCCATCCGGTTGGCGACACGGTTCAGGAAGCACAACCGGCGGCCTGGTTCTGGACAGCGACCCAGATGTTCAATGGACGGGGGCTGATGTCGGTATCAGTCCGGAAACCGGCACGCTGCGCGCGCCGGATGTCGTGGTGCGCACCACGCCCCCGAGCGGCGACAGCACTTGGCTCACCGAAGCCCCGCCCTTGGCCGTCGAATACGCCAGTACGGGTCAGGATCAACGCGAATTGAACGACAAAATTGTCGAACTGTTGGCCGCAGGAACACAACAGGTGTGGGTCGTGCGCTTGGTCGGACCACAACGGGTCGAAGTGCACCGTCCGAATCAGCCCATGCAGATCTACGCGGCTAGCGATGTCCTGGAATTTCCCGGCGTATTGCGTAACCCGGTCCCGGTGCGCGCGCTCTTTGACCGGGATGCGGCGCATGAAGTCGTATTACGCAACCTGTTACAGCGCCGGGGCTATGCCAATCTGGAAGATGTACGCGAGGAAGGGCGCGAGGAAGGGCGCGAGGAAGGGCGCGAGGAAGGGCGCGAGGAAGGGCGCGAGGAAGGGCGCGAGGAAGGCGTCATTGACGCCATTCTGACTCTGTTGCGCGGTCGAGGATTGGCGGTAGACGCTACGGTCGAGGCGCGCCTGCAGGCCTGTCATGATCGGGCGACCCTGCAAGGCTGGTTGCTAAATGCCGCTCGGGTGGCGCAGGCCGAGCGGATTTTTGAAATTTAAGAACCTTGCCTGAATTTCCTCTTTCGCAATGATGGACTCGATAACGATGGCCGACAGAGGTCTATAGCAGATGTCGATACCGGCGACCTGCCCAGCAAATGCTTCATCTGGCAAAAAATCCTTGGGAACCCCAGTCGAGCCATCATAGCTGCACCCGATTCAGACGCAAGGCATTGAACACCACGGACACGGAACTGAAGCTCATGGCTGCGGCGGCAATCATTGGCGAAAGTAGAATGCCGAAAAAGGGATATAACACGCCTGCTGCGATGGGTACGCCCAGCATGTTATAAACGAAGGCAAAAAACAGGTTCTGGCGGATGTTGCGCAACGTAGCGCGACTGAGTTGCCGAGCACGAACGATCCCGTTTAAATCACCCTTGACCAAGGTCACGCCAGCGCTTTCCATGGCCACATCCGTACCGGTGCCCATGGCAATGCCGACCTGGGCTTGCGCCAGGGCCGGGGCATCGTTGACGCCGTCGCCTGCCATGGCCACTCGCCGGCCTTCCTGTTGCAATGCCTTGACCTTATCGGCCTTCTGATCGGGCAACACTCCAGCGATGACCTGATCCAGACCAAGTTTCCGCGCAACCGCCTGGGCAGTGGTTTCGTTATCGCCGGTCAGCATGACAATGTTCAACCCTTCAGCGTGCAACGCCTGAATCGCGCTCGGCGTGGTGTCCTTGATCGGATCGGCGACGCCAAGTAAACCGGCGACCTGCCCATCCACGGCTACGAACATTACCGTCTGCCCTTCCGCGCGTTGCTGCTCCGCCGCCGGGGCGAGCGCCCCTGGATCGATGTTCAACTCTTGCAGCAAAGCGTGGTTGCCCAAAGCGACCGTGCGACCTTCCACCTCACCCGTTACGCCCTTGCCGGTCATTGCGACAAACTGTGCGGCATGGCCAAGGACGATGCCACGTTCCTGAGCGCCTTTAACGATCGCGGCGGCCAACGGGTGTTCGCTGCCGCGCTCCAGGGTGGCGGCGTAACGCAAGAGCGTGATTTCATCCAGATCGGAACCGAGGGTAACCGCTACCAGTCGGGGCTTGCCTTCCGTCAGCGTGCCGGTCTTGTCCACCACCAGCGTGTCGATCTGGCGCATCACTTCGATCGCCTCGGCATCT
>JAGRHK010000305.1 GCA_020444985.1 Candidatus Competibacteraceae bacterium | reverse complement strand
CAATGAATTCTCTTGAGCTGGACTCAATTTGATAACCTATCGTTTTGCTTGCGAAATGACATGAGCCGCATATCGGCCGCACACTAAAATTAAGCTAATATTATTTATCAATTAGTTATTTGCATAACTGAAAATTCCGGCAATATGCGTTTGAGGATTTAACCAATGAACACGGCCTCTGTCGTGACTGTGCTGTTTTTAGTGGCGCAATTTGGCTTTATCGTCCGTGTCCTGTTGCGACCGCACCGAGAACCGGCATCGCGAATCGCCTGGGTCGTCGTTATTCTAGCCTTGCCGTTGCTGGGCATGCTGACCTATATCCTGTTTGGCGAAGTCAATATCGGACGGCGGCGCGTCGTGCGTATGCGCGCGGTGCTGGCGCAAATGCCCAAGGTTGTGGATGCCGTCGGCCTGAGTGCGGCAATCTCCAGGTCCGCTGCGCCGGATCAGTACGCATACCTGTTTCGCGTCGGTTATTCCATTAGCGGTTTCGAACCGGTTAGCGGCAATCGCGCGCACCTGCTGGCAGACTCCAACGCTACTATTGACGCTATGGTGGCTGATATGGACGCTGCCCAGGATCATATCCATGTACTGTTCTACATCTGGTTGCCTGACCAGAATGGTTGCAAAGTTATGGGAGCGCTCAAACGCGCCTCGGCGCGCGGCGTCACCTGCCGCGCCCTGGTGGACGACCTGGGTTCACGTTTGCTGATCCATTCGGCACATTGGCCCGCTATGGCCAAAGCCGGCATTCGTCTCGCCCGGGCCTTGCCGATCGGCAACCCATTACTCCGGCCTCTGCATGGCCGAATTGATTTACGCAATCACCGTAAAATCGTGGTGATCGATGATCGCATTACCTATTGTGGCAGCCAAAATTGCGCTGATGCGGAGTTTCGCGTCAAAGCGCGATACGCGCCCTGGGTGGATGCGGTGATGCGTTTCGAGGGACCTATCGCCCGACAGAACCAACATCTCTTTGCCAGCGACTGGATGGCTCAAGTCGTCGACGACGATCTTGATGAATTGTTACGTCGCCCACTTTCGATATTTCCGTCCGGTTTTCCTGCTCAGGTCATTGGCGCGGGACCCACCGTGCGTTATTCCGCCATACCCGAAATGTTCGAGTCGCTGATGTACGCCGCGCGCCGGGAACTGATCATCTCGACGCCCTACTATGTTCCCGATGAGTCGATGCAGAGCGCCTTATGCGCCTGCGCCCACCGAGGCGTCGCTACCACGCTGATCGTTCCGGCGCGGAATGACTCCTGGGTGGTCGGTGCAGCCAGCCGCAGTTATTACGCCGATTTGCTGGCCGCCGGCGTGCGCATTTTTGAATACAAGGGCGGATTGCTACACGCCAAAACCTTGACTCTCGATGGCGAGATTACGCTGATCGGCTCTGCCAACCTGGATCGTCGCAGTTTCGAACTGAATTACGAGAATAATATCGTGCTTTACGATCCGGCCCTGACTGCTGAGCTGCGTCAGCGCCAGGACAGCTATATGGCGAAATCCCGCCTGATCGGCAAGGCCGAGGTTGCGAGCTGGCCTCGCCGCCGGCGTCTCTGGAACAACGTCATCGCCATGCTGGGGCCAGTGCTTTAACAAATCTGCATCATCGGCTACGGGGCAACTCATGCGGAACTTTAGCGTATGCGGCTAATTGTAGGGATATCCGGCGCGAGCGGGGTCATCTACGGTATTCGTCTTCTGGAGGCGCTCAAGGCGATGCCCAATATCGAGACGCATTTGGTAATCAGCAAAGGCGGCAAGTTGAATATCGGGTTTGAAACGGCCTGGAAAATCAAGGAAGTCGAAGCGCTGGCCGCCATTGTACACAATGACCAGAACCTCGCCGCTGCGATCAGCAGCGGTTCTTTCCAAACTGAGGGTATGATCGTCGCGCCGTGTTCGATGAAGACGCTGTCGAGCGTCGTCAACTCCTACGCCGATAATCTCATCGCGCGCGCGGCGGATGTGGTTTTAAAAGAACGTCGGCGCCTGGTGCTGGTCCCCAGAGAATCGCCACTGCATGTAGGCCATACGCGGCTGTTGCATGAAGCGGCCTTGATGGGCGCAATCATCTGTCCGCCCATGCCCTCTTTCTACAACACTCCCAAGAGCGTGGACGACATTGTGAATCATACGGTGGGTCGGATACTGGATTTGTTCGATCTCGACAGCGGTTTGGTCAGGCGCTGGGCAGGGCCGCCCGATGACGCAGAACGGGAAGACCCATGAACCACTTCTTTGTAAGCGAACGGCAATCCACCGATACCAAGAGTCGTTGAATACAAAAAGGCTTCGCTCATGAATATATCTGGAATTGATCATATCGTACTCACGGTCCAGGACATCCATGCATCTGTGCATTTTTATGAGTCGGTACTTAGAATGACAAAAGAAGTTTTCGGCGCAGGAAGAATCGCGATGAAGTTTGGGAATCAGAAAATCAACCATGCATCCGTATGGAAACGAATTTGAGCCGAAGGCGAAATTTCCCAAACCAGGCTCGGAAGATTTGTGCTTTGTTACAAAAGCAAGGCTTGAAGATGCGATGGCGCATGTTCGCAGAGAAGGCGTGAACATACTCGAAGGTCCAGTACCAAGAACAGGGGCCGCCGGTCCCATGTTGTCCTTCTACTTTCGAGATCCAGATGATAATCTCATTGAAGTTGCCAGCTATGAGAGCCATCTGTAAAACCGAATTCAAGGCTTTGGAGACCTGATGATGAACGTTGACGTTGAAAACTTGCGAAGTTGGATTGGGCGTGAACAGACCGACAGCGAAGTTCTCTCGCCGACCCTTGTGCGCCAATTCAATGCCACCTTTGATCGCACGTCAGGAACTAATGCAGGCGACGAAGCCCCGTTGCTGATCCACCTCTGTCTCGCCCAGCCCATCGCGCCCATGTCCGGGCTTGGTCGCGATGGGCACCCGGCGTTGGGAGGATTTCTACCGCCAGTGCCTCTACCGCGTCGCATGTGGGCGGGCGGCGCGTTTGAATTTCACGGTCCAATTCGCATTGGCGAAGAGGTTACCCGACGCTCAACGATCACCGATGTGCAATTGAAACAGGGTAATAGCGGCGCACTCTGTTTCGTCACGGTCCAACATCAAGTGACCAGCAATGGTCGATCAGCGCTGTCTGAAAGGCAGGACATCGTATATCGCGATATTCCATCAACCGGTCAATCCAGCGCGGCTCGGAACTCTCCAATAGCTCGTGCCGGTGTGAATACTCGTCCGATGGTCCCCTCGCCGACCCTGCTCTTTCGCTACTCGGCGCTGACCTTTAATGGCC